>CAKUYG010000082.1 GCA_934702165.1 uncultured Bacteroidales bacterium
GGAGTGGGAGATGCAGCTTGTGATTCCCGCTTCGACATTCGGGCTCAAGAGTTTCTGTGGACTTGAGGCCCGGGGCAACTTCTACAAATGTGGGGATGGTCTGCCGCGCCGGCACTACCTCAGCCTTTTCCCGATCGGCACTCCGAAGCCTGATTTCCACAGACCGGAGTTTTTTGATAAGATAATTTTCAGCAAATGATTTCTGTAGAGGATGTTACAGTGTCTTACGGCGGCTTCGTGCTGCTGGACAAGATCAATTTCCATATAAGCGAGACCGATAAGATCGGACTTGTCGGCAAGAACGGAGCAGGGAAATCCACTATTCTGAAGCTCATCTGCGGCCTCCAGAGCCCGACCTCCGGGCGCATCGACAAGCCCAATGACGTGACCATCGGATATCTGCCCCAGATAATGGAGCATCACAAGGGGCTCTCTGTCCTGAATGAGACGATGAGCGCTTTTGATGACATCTCGAAGATCGAAGCGGAGATCGAGTCTGTGACCCATGAACTCGAGACCCGCACTGACTACGAGTCCGACTCGTATTCCAAGTTGATCGAGCATCTCAATAATCTCAATGATCGTCTCGAGGTCAGCCACAGCGAGCCGCCTGAAGTGCAGGCCCGCCGGACACTGCTCGGCCTCGGCTTCCGTGACGGCGAGCTGGACCGCAACACGGAGACCTTCTCCCAAGGCTGGAACATGCGTATCGAGCTTGCCAAGATCCTCCTGCGCAAGCCTCAGGTACTGCTCCTTGACGAGCCGACCAACCATCTGGACATAGAGTCCATCGAGTGGCTGGAGGACTACCTCAAATCAATACGCTGCTCGGTGCTGCTGGTAAGCCACGACAGGCGTTTCCTGGACAACGTGACCAACCGCACCGTGGAGGTGATGCTCGGGCATATCAACGACTACAAGGTGCCGTACAGCCGCTACCTTGAACTCCGAGCCGAGCGCTTGCAGCAGCAGACCGCCGCCTATGAGAACCAGCAGAAAATGATCCAGAAGACGGAGGAGTTCATACAGGCGTTCCGCTACAAGCCGACCAAATCCAACCAGGTCCAGTCCCGTATCAAAGCTCTGGAGAAACTGGAACGGATAGAGATAGACGAGACGGACAACGTCAGGCTGAATGTGAAATTCCCACCTGCGCCGCGCTCAGGTGATGTTGTATTCAAGGGTACGGACTTGACGGTGGGCTATCCTGGGAAAGTGGTGTTCCGCAATGCGGACATTGAGATTAAAAGGGGAGAGAAGGTGGCGTTCATCGGCCGCAACGGCGAAGGCAAGACAACGATGATGAGGGTGATAATGGGGGAGTTGGAACCGTTGAGCGGGGAAGCCCGTGTCGGGCACAACGTGCAGATAGGCTACTATGCCCAGAATCAGGAGGATGTGCTGGACAAGAACGAGACTGTGTTTTCCACCCTTGACAGGATTGCCGTGGGGGAGATACGCACGAAACTCAGGGATCTGCTGGCCCAGTTCCTTTTCCGTGGGGAGGACATAGACAAGAGGGTGTCAGTGCTTTCCGGCGGGGAGCGTGCCAGGCTTGGAATGGCCAAACTCATGCTGCAGAGCTACAATCTTCTGGCGCTTGACGAGCCGACCAACCATATGGATGTCAAGTCAAAGGACATACTGAAGCAGGCCCTTGCCGCTTATGACGGGACGCTGATCGTGGTGTCACACGACAGGGATTTCCTCGACGGACTGGTGAACAAGATGTATGAGTTCCGTGACGGGAAAGTGACGGAGCACCTTGGGAGCGTGTCCGAGTTCCTTGAGAAGCGCAAGATCGAGAACCTCCAGGAACTGGAGCGCAAGTGTGCTCCGGAACAGGTGGCGAGTGCTCCCCAGAAAAAGGCTTTCGAGGAGAACAGACAGACAGTGCGCGAGGATCGCAGGCGAAAGAACCGCATATCTGCCCTTGAGAAGGAGATCGAAGGTCTGGAAGAAAAGATGAAGCAGATAGAGGCTGTGCTCCAGTCACCGAAAGAAGGTGATGATATAATGGAGCTTACACGCAATTATCTGGAACTCAAGCGGGATCTTGATGCCAGGACAGAAGAGTGGGGAAAATTGATAGACTGATATTATGATATATTCCATACTACGGAAGTTTTCCGTTTTCGCGTTGATGCTTGCGCTTGCGCTGCCGTCGCATGCTCAGCTAAAACATATAGATCTTGTGCCCGGCGCTTTCGACGGGGTTTCTGTAGCCGGTGATTTCGTCCTATCAGTGGTTGAAGCTGATTCCTGCTCGGTCTCGCTTGACGTCAGCGAGGAGTTTGCGGAGTTCATGACTGCAGAGATAGTGGACAGCGTGCTCGTGGTGAAATTGGATGAGAAAAATGACCTCGGGGAGATTTGGAAAAAATTCCGTGGGCGCAATGCGCCTTCTGCTGTATTCAAGGCTGTAGTCACAGCTCCCCGTGTACTCAAGACTTTGGCTCTTGGAGGGAATGCTGTCCTGGACAGTCTTGGCAATGTGGCCGATGCTAAGGCGTTCAGCTTGAGCATTAAAGACAATGCTTCCGCTACGGGAGTGTCGTTGCGCTCGTCTGAAATCTCCTTGATGCTTTCCAGAAAAGCGAAAGGTGAAATAAGGATAGCTTGTGACACGGCGAGGGTCACCGCCGTCGGGAGTTCGGATCTGAATCTTCGTGCTGAAGCCGCTTCGCTTTTGGAAATTGATCTCGGTTCCAACTCCAGCCTTGTCCTGGACGGGGAGTGCGGCAGGATATCCATGGTCTCAAACGGCACGTCCAAGGCCATACTCAATGGGGCTGCGCCATACGTCGGCTACAGGATCGGTGGTTCGAGCAGTGTAAATGCCCTCAACCTCAAGGTCAAGGAAGCCAATATCGAGATGAGTGGAATATGCAGTCTGAAACAGGCCGCGAGCGACTGGCTTTTCATAAGCATAAGGAACGGAGCCTCTTTGACTTATGACGGTTCGCCACAGGTGAAGATAGCCGGTATCAAGAACGCCAGTGTTCTCCGGTATCAGGAGGAGGGGAGATGACGGTTTTGGATGCACATTGTGATGCGCCTTCACAGATGCTTAGGCTGCGGGATTTCGGCCGGGATAATACTCATGCTCAGGTGGATTTCCCTAAGATGCGACGCGGTGGGGTAAGTGCTTCATTCTTTGCTGCTTATGTGCCATCGACGCTCTCCGGAGCGGATGCTACGCGGTATGCGGACAAACTGCTGGATGAGACAGAACGGCAGGTTCTTGCCAACCCGTCAATGGCTGCGCTGGCATCGTCACCCTCTGAAGTGGAGCGTAATGACGGGCGCGGCCTTGTCTCTGTGCTGCGCGGAATCGAGAATGCCACGGCTCTGGACGGTGAGGACGATCCTGCCGTGCTGTTGGAGCATTTCTATAAAAGGGGAGTCCGTTATATAACTCTGGTCCACAGTGCTGATAACCGCTTTGCGGACAGCTGCACCGGCAATGGCCGCTGGAGAGGATTGAGCCCGGTCGGCAGGCGGCTTGTTAGAGAGATGAACAGGATCGGTATGCTGATAGATCTGGCTCATGCATCTGACGGGACGATGAGGGATGTCCTGGATGAGAGCCGCTCCCCGGTGGCTTATACCCATGGCTGTTGCCGCGCGCTCGCTTCCCACAAGAGGAACATCACTGATGAGCTGATGCGCAGGATTGCGGACGGTGGCGGTATCGTCTGCATGAGTATCTATCCGTGCTTTCTTGATGACGGCTTTGTGCGCACCCTTTCGGAGTCCGGACTCGGGCAGAAATATGGCGTGGAGGATGAGTTCATCAAGGATCCTTCAGATCCCGCAAAGCGCGCCGCATGGTATGAACTTCTGGATGAACTTTCCGCTTTGCCAAGACCCTCCGTGTCAAGGGTTGTCGACCATATCGAACATGCGGTGGCGGTGGCGGGAGTCGAGCATGTCGGTATCGGGACTGACTATGACGGGATAGAAGTGACGGCTTCCGGGCTTGAGGACGTATCAAAATTCCCTCTGATTTTTGAAGAGATGCGCCGTCGTGGATTCGGGCGCCGCGAGATCGGGATGGTGGCCGGAGACAACTTCTTGAGGGTCCTAAATGAGGTGAAAAAACGCGCATAAGTGCGCGTTATTGTTTACAAAATCCCATAAACAAAAATGTTATAGACTAAAACATTTCTGTTTTAGTCTATAATTGTAAGTGCTTTGCCTCTTCGGATATGTAACTTTCCAATGTCTCCAATGCGATGCGTGCAAATCTGCGGATATTGGCTTTTCTTCCAAGATCACAGTGGTAGATCCTAGTCATGGTGCCCCTTGGACCGCTCACTCCTATCCATACAGTGCCTTCCGGATAGTGTTCATCACCTCCTTCGGCCAGGCCTGTTGTGGAGACTGACCATGTGCTACCGGTGAGTGATCTGATCCCTTCGGCCATTGCTGCCGCGACCTCGCTGCTGACCACCCCTTTGTCTTTGATGACATCGGCGGGAACGCCGAGAACTTTCTCCTTTATCTTGATCGCGTAGGAGGTGACCGAACCGAGGTAGTAGGCTGAAGATCCGGAGACCATTGTCACCATATGGGAAATGTAGCCTCCCGTGCATGATTCGGCTGCACTCATGCTTTCGCCTCTTGACTTGAGCAGTTCGGCGATTCTATACTGTACCGTTTTTTTCATTCTTGAGATATTTTAAGGTTTTGCGTACAATTTCCGGTCCTTCCCTGAGAAGTCCGGTGCGTATTTCGACAAGGGAGGCTCCGGCCTTGAGGGATTCGTAGGCCTGCTCCGGGGTGTCGATGTGGCAGTTTGCGATGATGGGCAGGCGGCCTCCGGTATGGGTGAAGACTTCTTTTACCTGGGCGTTTGAGCGGAGTTCAAGTCCATCGATGCTGTTCATCATGCAGAAGTCGGCTATCTTGTCAAGTTCATCACCGTTGAGATAGTCGGGGAGTTTAATGATGATAGGCTTGTATTCTTGCTCGTTTATTCTTGACTCAAGCAGTGCATTAGTCTCTTCGGTTGCCGGATCTTCCGTAAGGTCGATGATGAACATGTCGAAGAAGTCGTATGCGAGGGTGAAAGCTGTAAGGTAGTCTCTGGATATGCAGGCGGCTATGATGTCATCAGGTTTGTCTGTCTGGATGTGGCTAATTGCCTTGCGTACTTCAGCGGCTCCCATCGGACCGGCTTCTGTGAAACTGAAGCCGAATACGTTAAGGTCATTGTAAAGTTCGCAGTGAATGTCCAGACCGGCCCCCAGGCCTACCGGGTTGTAGAAATTGAGACCGAAGACTTCACGTTGCAGCCCTTCCTGCCTGTTTGAATGTATCAGGCGGCTGATCTTGCGTCCGAACGGAATCTTGCCGAAGAACTGGAAATAGCGCAGACCAAGTCTGGAAGCGCGTTCTGTGTCCATATGGCGCGCCAGAGGCTTGATTATGATGTCGTATAAGCTCATGGAGCGCAAATTTAGGACATTATTTCAATTCTTGATAGGTATTGTCATCGAAAAAAATGATGATTTTGGACACATTCCGTTTGGTGTCAGATAGTTGAACTGGGATATCTTTAGTAATTGCTTCAGGTATGGGACTGCTCTGGCTGCTTTTGTCCGCTGCTTGAGGAGTTTGCGTTTTTTCCCTTGCTTGCTGTGCTGTGTCGGCTTTTGGAGAACTCTCGTCGTCAAATAGGGTGGCAGGGGCTGTGCCGGAGTTGAACATTTTCCCTTTGCCGGTGATGAGCCATTCCAGGTTGAGGGCCGGGTACTGTCTGGACATGCTCAGCAAGAAGTCGAAGCCTGGCTTGTTGCGGCCGGCAAGGATATGGGATACACTGGCCCTGGCAACGCCGATGCTGTCGGCGAACTGGGCCTGACTTATGTTTTCAGCCCTCAAGAACTGCTCCAGACGCTTGTTCATAATGTTACATATGTTTTCACAAAAGTAAACACATTTCGGCACAAAAACAAGTTTTACACATGTTAACAATTGCGAAGGTTGATAACTTGTTTATATATTGTATTGAATTAATAGTTTAAATAAAAAAAGGAAGCATCTGAAATACATGTATATATAGTCGCGAAAGTGATGATAAGTATGTTTCGGGGCATCGAAATTCCCGAATTAAGAGGGAAAAAGTAAACCGTGACTTAAGGTAAATCATATAAAATACTGATTCTGAATAATAAATATCGCGCAATCGAGGGCATATAAGCAAGACTTATGTTACAAAAATTCACCAGTTGAGATTATTGTTGTTAATAGCTGATTGTTAACATTTGTCTAGTGTTTGATTTACAAAAATTAACAAGAATGGTATGAATTAATTCGCTATCTTTGTCCCTATGATACCAGAGATCAAAATAGAGGATTACAATTATTCCCTTCCGGACGAGAGGATCGCAAAGTATCCCCTTGCGGAGAGGGATTCTTCAAAATTGCTCATATATAAAGATGGACTCATCAGCGAACATGTTTTCCGTGATATTCCGGAGCAGCTTCCTTCTGAGTCAATAATGGTGTTCAATGAGACAAAGGTAGTACCGGCACGTCTCTTCTTCCGTCGGGAGTCCGGAGCTCATATAGAGGTTTTCTGCCTCGAACCATACGAGCCGTCGGACTACAACATCAGTTTCGCCTCCACCGGATCATGTCGTTGGACATGTGTGCTCGGCAATGCAAAGCGCTGGAAGGATGACGTGCTCTTGTTTGATGTCCAGGAAGGTGAGCTTGCGCAGATCGCTTTGAGGGCACGTCTTATCACGCGTGAGGGGCAGACGGGTGTCGTGGAGTTCAGCTGGCAGGGTGACATCCCGTTCTCGAGGGTGCTTGAACTCTGCGGGCAGGTACCGATACCGCCGTATCTCAACAGAAATACGGAAGATATCGATATCGAGCGATATCAGACGCTTTATGCCAGGATCCGAGGCTCAGTGGCCGCTCCGACGGCCGGACTTCATTTTACTGACAGCGAGTTGCAAAGGATAAGGGAAAAAGGCATCGATGTCGAAAAAGTCTGCCTTCATGTCGGGGCGGGTACTTTCCTGCCGGTGAAGAGTTCACTTATTTCCGGGCATACGATGCACAGGGAGCCGTTTGTGGTCGGTCTGGATTTTCTCAAGGACCTGCGTTCCAGCGGGAAAAAGGTGATAGCGGTCGGCACGACTTCCGTGCGGACGCTCGAATCTCTCTATTACGTCGGGGTGACCTGCATCGAGACCGGCTCTCTGGGAGATGTGGAGCAGTGGGCTCCGTATGTGCGTGAGTATCAGTATACATTGGATGAGGCACTTGATGCGTTGATAAAGTATCTGGAGGACAATTCAATGCCGGAACTCAAAGTCGGGACCAGGATAATCATAGTGCCGGGTTTCAGGTTCAGGGTGGTGGACATGATGGTGACCAACTTCCATCAGCCGCAGAGCACCCTGCTGCTTCTCATCTCTGCCTTTGTCGGGGGTGACTGGCGTCGTATTTACGACTATGCGCTCTCGCACGGGTTCCGTTTTCTGAGCTATGGTGACAGTTCTCTTCTTTTCAGAGCGGAGCGGTGATGGAAGACAAACGTTTTGACCAGATACGCCCCTATTCCGAGGAAAGGGCTGTGAGGACGTTGCATCGTTTGGCGTTCAATCCATTGCTTGCGTTTGCATCCAGGCGTCTGTTTCCTTCCGAGCCGTTCTGGCATCTTGGGGGGATGTTCCGGGCGGTAGAGTCGGTTGATGATTTCCAGTGCCGTGTCCTGGCACCGGCGATCGACGCGCTTTTGAAGCGCACCTCGTCGGGTTTCGTCTGCGACGGTATTGAGAACCTGCTGGCGGACCGGAAATTCCTTGCAATCTCCAACCACCGCGACATCACGCTTGACGCCGCGCTTACTCAGCTGTCGCTGTACAGGCACAATATTCCTCTCATGGAACTCTGCATAGGGAGCAATCTGATGGATGACAACAAGATGGCCTCTGATCTTCTGCGCTCGGTGAAGATGATACGTGTGCTCCGCGGGCTTCCTCCAAGGGAAGCTTATGCCGCTTCGCATCTGCTGTCCGAATATATACGAGAGTCTGTGGCTGGAGGGAAGAGCTCCATTTGGATCGCACAGAAAGAGGGGAGAGCCAAGAACGGGCTGGACCGTACCGCCCACGGCATCATCAAGATGCTGGACATGAGCGGGATGAAGGGTTTCTATGAAAACTTCAGTGAACTGCACATCACCCCGATGAGCATATCATACGAGTATGAACCATGCGACATAAGCAAGGCGCGTGAGACTCTGATTGCATCAACGCGCCGCTATGTAAAGAAAAGAGGAGAGGATACCCGCAGCATTCTCAACGGCATCCGCATGTGGAAAGGCGGGATTCACCTTACCGTATGCAGACCTCTGGGTGAAGATGAACTCAAGATGGCCTCTGCCTGTGAACGTGCCAGGCGTTACCAAATGGTGCGCGAGATGATAGACAAACGTATAATCGAGGGCTATAAACTGTGGAATACCAATTATATAGCATACGATCTGCTTAATGCTTGCGAGAAATATGCAGCTCTGTACAGCCCATCGGAGCGCGAGGCATTCGTGGACTACGCCGAGAGGCGGATGGATAATGTGGAGCCTGAACTTGACCGGGATGCGCTGCGCAGGCAGTTTTACAGTCTCTATGCCGGACCGGTCATCTCCAAGCAGAAAGGCCAGTAATCATCATGCCTGAGATGCTCTCCGTATCGGGGGACTCTTCCATATGGGCAACTTAACATAATATAAATTGTGTAACAAGT
>CAKUYG010000083.1 GCA_934702165.1 uncultured Bacteroidales bacterium
TCCCTATTCTGCATTTATGATTCTTCATAGCCTCTGCCTCCTCTGCCTTGTACTGTCCCTGACGGCGCATGGCCTCATCAAAATCAACTTCGGCCCCGTCGAACTCCGGCCCCTCCACACACGCGAACCTCGTCTTCCCGGCCACGCTCACCCTGCAAGCCCCGCACATACCGGTGCCGTCCACCATCAAGGTGTTGAGGCTCACCGTGATCGGCAGGCCAAGCTTCATGGCGGTGAGGGTGGTGAACTTCATCATTATCATCGGGCCTATGGCGACCGCCATAGTATAGCTGCGCCCCTCCTCACGGACGAGCTTCTCCAGAAGAGCCGTCACCATCCCGTGGAAGCCCTCGCTGCCGTCATCGGTGCAGATGAAAAGATTGTCGCAGACTGAAGCCATCTCCTCTTTGTAAATCAATATGTCCTTTGTCTTCGCACCGATTATGACATCCACCTTGGCACCATGAGCGTGCAGCCACTTGGCCTGAGGATACACAGGTGCTGTCCCGACACCGCCTGCGATGAAGATATACCGGCAGCCAGAGAGCTGCTCCTCAGTGAACGAGACAAACTCCGACGGATGCCCGAGCGGCCCCGCCACATCGCGGAAACTCTCGCCCGGCTCGAAAGAAATAATATCAGCAGTGGATGCCCCTATCTTCTGTGTGACGATGGTCACGCTCCCCTCCTCGGGGTCATAATCACTTATGGTCAACGGAATACGCTCTCCCTTCTCATCGGGGAGAACCATCAGGAACTGTCCCGGCTTAGCCGCACGTGCAAGCAACGGCGCATTGACTTTCATCCGACAGATTGTCGGTGTAAGCATCTCTTTGGTGATGATCTCGTACATTATGAATTCAAAAATAATCAATCCGCCAAAAAGATGCAATAAATGCAAAAGAAAAACGGCCCCGCAAAACGGAGCCGTCAATCATTGTCGAAACAAGCCTAGAACCTGTAACGCACGCCAAGAGCGAAGCCGGCCCAGCCGAAGCCGCCGCCGGTGAAGCTGAAGCCAGGCCTCCAGTCAAGAGAAACGGAGATAGGGAGAGAGAAGTTATACTCTGCACCTATCTGGCCTACAACGCCGAGACCCATCTTGGTCACAGAGTTGCCGTTGTCGTCAGTGCTGCCGTAGAAGCCCACCTGGGCACCAGGGCCACCGTAGAAGTTGAAGTTCCCCTCTGAAGCGAAGACGAAGTCATATACGCCAGTGAGGTAGAATCCGTTGCCGAACAGACCAAGGTCCGCCTCGACGAAATTGGTTCCAAGACCATGCTGGTAAGACACCTCCGCACCCCATGTGGCGCGGACACCGAGAGCCCTCGGCTGAGCTGAGGCTGCAACTCCGAACATAAGGATGGAGAGAGCCACGATAAGTACTTTCTTCATAAAAAAGATAAAGTAATTAGGGTTAATATAAAAGGTTATTTGACAATCCCGGAGAACCCGAGGAACGCCATCGCCATGATGCTGACTGAGATCAGAGCGATAGGCAGTCCCTTGAATGCTTTCGGGACGTTGTTCAAAGCAAGGTGCTCGCGTATGCCGGCGAAAAGGCACATCGCAAGACCGTATCCGAGAGATGTTGCGAGCGCGTACACAGTCGCCTCGCCGAGATTGAGAAGATGAGCCTCCCCGCCGAAAGTGAACTCCTTGGTCACCACGGTGATGGCCACACCGAGCACGGCGCAGTTGGTGGTGATGAGCGGAAGGAAGATTCCGAGCGCCTGATAGAGCGACGGGCTGATCTTCTTGAGAACGATCTCCACCATCTGCACGAGGGCGGCGATCACTAGGATGAACGAGATCGTCTGCAGGAACTCAAGTCCGAACGGCAGGAGCAGATACTTGTTGAGCAGATAGGTCACAACTGTGGCCAGGGTGATCACGAAGCATACTGCCCCGGACATGCCCGTGGCAGTGGAGAGTTTGTTGGACACCCCCAGGAACGGACAGATGCCGAGGAACTGGGAAAGCAGCACATTGTTGACGAAAATCGCCGATATGATGATAAGAATGTATTCCATGACTCAATCTACTTTTTGGCGAGGAACTTGTTGAACAGCACCATCAGATACCCCAGCACCAGGAACGCTCCCGGTGCCATGACGAAAGCGAGCACGCCGTCGCCAGGGATGAACTTCCAGCCGAAGACGGAACCGCTTCCCAGAATCTCACGGATGATGCCGATGACCGTAAGCGACATGGTGAAACCCAGTCCGATGCCAAGACCGTCACAAGCCGAGTCGAGAACGGAGTTCTTGTTGGCGAAAGCCTCAGCTCGTCCGAGCACGATGCAGTTGACCACGATAAGCGGGATGAACAGTCCCAGAGTCTCATATACAGCCGGGACATAAGCCTGCATAAGCAGCTGAAGTACAGTCACGAAAGTCGCGATGATGACGATATATGCCGGGATACGCACCTTGTCCGGAACGGCAGGGGCCACCAGCGAAATGGCCATATTGCTGAGTATGAGCACAAACATCGTGGCGAGTCCCATCTCAAGACCATTCATCGCAGAAGTGGTGGTGGCAAGTGTCGGACACATTCCGAGCACAAGCACGAAGGTCGGGTTGTCCTTGACAAAACCCTTGGTAATCAGAGAAAGCTTACTCATTGTCCTTTCCTCCATTTATTAAAGAACCATACACCTTGACAGCGTTGGCCACAGCAAGCGTATAAGCCCTGGATGTGATGGTGGACGCGGTGATAGCGTCAATGTCGCCACCATCCTTGGTCACAGCAAGACGGGTCGAAGCCGGGTCAAGCGAGCGGAACTGCGAGAGGAACCCCTCGTCGTTCTGGCACTTGGCGCCAAGTCCCGGGGTCTCGCTGTGGGAGATGACGGAAGTGTTGTAGACCTTGCCGTCAGAGGTGATGCCGACCATCACCGAAAGTGCCCCTCCGAAACCGTTGGTCACGGAGATGATGGCATAGCCGGAGGATGTCTTGTAATACGTGTACTCCACGCCTTCGAATGTCACGGACTCCTCAGTCACATCGCCTGTAAACTCAGGAAGCACCTTGGCGATGGCCTTGTTGGTCTTGGCCAGCTGTGCGGCCTTGACAGGTTCAAGCGTCACCGCATAAGCCACTCCGAGCACTGCTGAGCAGATGAGGCACACAAGCGTGAGGCAGAGAGCCATATTCTTGAGAGTTGATTGTGCTGCCATGATTAAGCCCTCCCGTATTTTTTCTGATGGAACCAATTGTTGAGAAGAGGCACGGTGCAGTTCATGATGAGAATCGCAAACGACATGCCTTCAGGGTAGGATCCGAAGAAACGGATCAGCACAACCAGCAGGCCTATGCCGATTCCGTAGACCACACCACCGCGTGTGCTCATAGGCGAAGTCACATAGTCGGTCGCCATGTAGCATGAGCCGAGCACCATACCGCCTGTAAGAAGATTGAATATCGGATCAGTATACGTGGACGGATCAACGAGCCAGAGGATGCCGGAGAATATGAATACCGTAGCGAATATGCTGAGCGGAATCCACGGCTTGACAACCTTGCGGACAAGCAGATAGACAAAGCCGGCCAGCAGGGCGAAAGTCGAAATCTCGCCGGCTGAACCGCCGATATTAAGAAAGAGCGTGCGCAGATAGTCGGTCCCCGCAACGGCATCAACTCCTCCTTCGGCATAGCGTCCGAGCAAAGTCGCACCGGAGACGGCATCCGTGGCATGTATGAAGCCGGGGGTCACCGTCCAGTCGGTCATATAGGTAGGGAAGGATACCAGCAGGAACACGCGGCCCGCAATCGCAGGATTGAAGATGTTCTGCCCGATACCGCCGAAAGTCATCTTCACAACGCCGATGGAGAACAGGGCCCCGATCAGCACGACCCACCAAGGAGTCGTCACAGGAAGATTCATGGCCAGCAACAGGCCGGTCACCGCCGCCGAAAGGTCAGAAATCGTGGACGGCCTTTTGAGCAGCCACTTGGTCACAGCCCACTCGACCAGAACGCAGGAAGCGATGCTGACCGCGAGCACAAGAAGTTCCGCCCAACCGTAGAAAAGCACTGACACGATCGCCGCAGGGGCGAGCGCGATGAGCACATCCCTCATTATGGAGCGGGTGGAGACATCCGCGTGTATGTGCGGAGACGGAGAAACTAGCAATTTTCCCATATTATTCATCTTTCTTTTTTGCAGCCTCAGCGGCCGCCTTTGCTGCTGCCGCACGAGCGCGAATGATACCCATTACCTGCCCCTTGGCCTGGCGGATATAGTCAAGCAGAGGGATGTTGGCCGGACAGCTGTAAAGACAGCAGCCGCACTCGATACAATCCTGGACGGCATTCTGCTCCAGAGCCGCGGAATCACCCGCCTTGTAGAGCCTGTTGAGCAGGAAAGGCTCAAGCCCCATCGGGCAGGCGTCACTACAGCGTCCGCAGCGGATACAGCCACCCTCAGCCTTGCGCTCGGTCGCCTCACGGCTCAGGTAGAGGATTGAGGACGAACCTTTGACAGTGCAGGCGTCGACATTGCTGATGGCCTTGCCCATCATCGGGCCGCCGCTGATGATCTTTGCGGCACCTTCAGGTATGCCTCCTGCCTGCTCCATTATGTACGAGAGAGGAGTGCCTATGCGGAAAAGGTAGTTGTGCTGCTTCTCCACAGGCAGACAGTCCCCGGTGACGGTCAGAGTATTGGTCACAAGCGGCTTGTTCTTCTGGACAGCCTCATATACCGCGAGGGAAGTGGCCACGTTCTGCACCACAGCCCCGGCATCGATAGGCAGGCAGCCAGACTTCACCTGACGGTGCAGGACAGCATCGATGAGTTGTTTCTCACCACCCTGAGGGTAACGCTTCTTGAGGACGGCCACCTCCATGTTCTTGTAGCCCAGTTCTGCTATTGCCTTGCCCAGAGCCTCAATGGCTTCGGGCTTGTTTTCCTCAACTCCTATCACACAGCGGCATCCGAGGACTTTCTGCATGATGGCCGCTCCGACCACAATCTCCCGAGGCCTCTCGACCATGATGCGGAAGTCACTGGTAAGATAAGGCTCGCACTCGGCACCGTTGAGTATCAGGCATTCGGCCACCTTGCCCGGGGCCGGGTTGAGTTTCACGTGAGTCGGGAAAGTAGCGCCGCCAAGACCTACTACACCGCAGGCTTTGATGCGGTCCAGGATGAACGCCTTGTCCTGTGGGATCTCTGTGACCAGAGTATCGGAAAGGTCGATCCCTTCGGCCCATTCATCTCCCTCGACGGTGATCTCCACATGGGTCATCCAGTTGCCCGCAAGATCCTTACGCGGAGCGATGCTCTTGACCGTACCTGACACCGGAGAGTGCACGAATGCCGAGATGAATCCTCCCGGTTCCGCTATCACCTGACCGGCCTTCACCTTGTCCCCCACCGCCACTAAAGGCTTTGCGGGAGCACCGAGATGCTGGGCCATGGAGACATACACTGTCCCCGGCAGGGGAAGGGTCTCGATCGCGCATCCGCGGGAAATCTTGTTGTCGTGCGGATGCACTCCGCCGATGGAAAAAGTCAACTTATTCATTTGTGACCTCCTTCTTTGGTGCGGCTGGGGCTGGGGCTGCTGCCGGAGCCGGTTTCGGTTCAACTTTCTTCGGTGTGAAGCCAACCACATGGATGGCTCCGGTAGGACACTCAAAGAAGCACTGCCCACAAGCCTTGCACTTGTTGTAATCTATATAACTGAGATTGTCGACAATGGTGATGGCGTCGAACTTGCAGACCTTGGCACACTTGCCGCAGCCTATGCACGCGGCGGTGCAGGCCTTGCGGGCCACTCCGCCCTTGTCCTTGTTGACACAAGACACATAGACCCTCCGGTTGTTCTTAGGGGTGGTGCCCAGATTGCGGAGTTCGATTATGCCCTTAGGGCATGCCTTGGCGCATGCGCCGCATGCGGTGCAGCGTGTCTCGTCGACGACCGGAAGCCCCGTCTTGGGATCCATGGAGATCGCACCGAATTTGCAGGCAGCCACACAGTCGCCACAGCCAAGACAGCCGTAGGAGCAACCCGTGTCCCCGCTATAGAGCGCGGCCTTGACGCGGCAGGATGACGCTCCATCGTAGTCATTGACACGAGGACGGTTCTCACAGCTGCCGTTGCAGCGGACTACGGCCACCTGTGGAGCTTTCTCCTTGACTTCGTAGCCAAGAATGGCGGCGACTTTCTTCATCACCTCGTTGCCGCCTACAGGGCAGAACTGGTGGTCAAGATTCTTGGCCTTGACAGCGGCATCCGCAAACGCCCGGCATCCGGCGAAACCGCAGCCGCCGCAATTGGCGCCAGGCATCACCTTCTCCACTTCATCAATACGCGGATCCTCCTCGACCTTGAACTTCTTGGCCACCCAGAAGAGGACCAGAGAAAGCAGCAGGCCAAGCACTGTAAGGATCACAACGGTCAGGATAACAGTGTTTGTCATTACTTCTTACTTATATTAAAAACATATTCATTCTTGAGTCTGCCGCGAAGCATCCATAGCACCAGATACCAAACGGCCACAGCCCCCAGGCCGCCGAGCCCGGCATAGAGCTCGTGCACTCCGCAGGCGGAGAGGACAAGCAGCACCGCTACAAGCAGCAGAAGCGGGAGAACATAGGCAAGCCACACGGCCTTATGGCCCATCGATGCCTTGAGGGTCACATCAACCTCATCGCCTACTTTGTAGTTGTCCCAACCGCGGGTTGGGACCTCGACAGCCTTGGTCTTGGCATCACCCAGGCCGCACAGGCTGCGGGCATGGCATGAGCCGCAGGCGGACTCGGAGATGATCTCCACTGTCGTGAACTCGGGCGTTATGCTGACTATCCTGCCCTTATGCGATATTTCGCTATTCGAATTCATTGCCTCCAGGTATAAAGTCGTCCGGCCCCGGGCCAGGGTCATCGTTCATCGCAGATCCGAACGAAGCTGCCCTCAAGTCAAGAGCGTCATCCATCTCCACGAACTTAAGCTGTTCGCCCTTGTAACGCATATCGATATCCCTCGTCTCGCCGTTTCGGTGCTTGGCTATGATGATCTGGGTCTTCTCCTTGTCCCCCTCGTCACCGCCCAGACCTATATAGTCAGGCCTGTGAATGAAGATCACCATGTCCGCATCCTGCTCGATGGAGCCGGACTCGCGAAGATCGGAGAGCTGCGGTTTTCCTCCTGAACCCTGACGCTGCACAGCGTTGCGTGACAACTGCGACAAGGCTATGATCGGGACATTCAACTCCTTGGCCGTGGCCTTGAGCGTACGGGAAATGGCCGCAACCTCCTGCTCGCGCAAGCCTCTGAGCTCAGAAGGACCCTGCATGAGCTGAAGGTAGTCTATGATGATGAGCCGGACACCTTTGTTTTTGACAAGGTTCTTGGCCTTGGTCCTGAATTCCATCAGGGGCAGGCTCGGAGTGTCATCTATATACAGCGGCGCCTTGGAAAGCGCCTTAAGCTTATATTCAAGCTGTTGCCACTCATAGTCCTCAAGCTTTGAACCGCCCTTTATCTTGTCGGGATGAAGACCGGACTCCGAGGTTATGAGACGGTTGGCCAACTGTATAGCCGCCATTTCCAAGGAGAAGAAAGCCACCGGCATGTGATGGTCTACAGCCGCGTTGCGCGCGATATTGAGAGAAAAAGCCGTCTTTCCCACTGAAGGACGGGCCGCCAGGATGATAAGGTCCGAAGGCTGCCAGCCCATCGTGATGGTGTCGAGGCTCAGGAAGCCTGACGGAACTCCGCTCAATCCGTTGCTTGACTGCTTCTTCTCTATGCCCTCTATGGCCTCGTTTATAAGGCCCCCGATATCCTGGACTTCCTTGCGGACATTGCTCTGTATGGCATCATAGATCCTGCTCTGCGCGGCGTCTATAAGGTCGTCCACCTTGACGGTGTCATCGTATGAGTCTTTCAGGATATCATAGGATGCGGTGATCAGATCGCGCTGTATTGTCTTCTGCTTGAGTATCTTGATATAATACTCGATATGTGCGGCCGAGCCCACCTTCTCGGAGAGGTTGGCGAGCACGACGGTGCCGCCGACTGTCTCCAGGTTGCCGAGTTCCTTGAGCTTGGCGTTGACGGTGATGATGTCGACCGAGGTGTGCTCGATGACAAGCGAACTCATCGCCTCGAATATCATCCTGTGCTTCGGATCATAGAAGCACGACGGGGTGAGCTCCTCCATCGCCTGGTCCACGCACTCCGGCTCAAGCAGCATGGCCCCGAGGACGGCCTCTTCCACGTCAAGAGCCTGAGGAGGCTTATTGCCTATCTCAAGCCCTATCTTGTCGAGGTCGACCCCCTGTTCTTTCCTGCGTGAAGCTCCGGATTTCTGAGGAGGCATGTTGTGAAAACCTGATTATCAGATGTCCGGATTGACGATGATGCGTCCGCAATGCTCGCAGATCACCAGTTTCTTGCCAGAAGCAATGTCGATCAGACGCTGAGGGGTGATAGTGTGGAAACACCCGCCGCAGGCGTTGCCGTACGTGCCGTCTTCGTTCTTAGGGAAGAGGGTCACTACAGCCAGATGGTTGTGCGTGCTCTTGCGGATGAGTTCGTATGCGCTGAGGGTACGCTCGTCCAGCTTGGCAGTATAGGCCTCACGCCTCTTGGCGAGAGCGGCCTCTTCCTTGGCGGTGGACTCCACGATAGAGGAAAGTTCCTGTTTCTTGGATTCGAGGTCCCCCTCCCTTATGGTGATGCGGTCGTTGATGCGGTCAAGGTCCACCTTCTTGTCATCGAT
>CAKUYG010000084.1 GCA_934702165.1 uncultured Bacteroidales bacterium
TTATAAACAAGTCGCATCTTGTCATTACAGGTGGTGTGGATGACATCCGCCGCCGCTATGGTAACAACAATGTCGAGCTTGTCTACACAGATTCTGACGGACGCCACACCGAAGTGCTCCCCAGGGAGACAGACGGGACTTCCACGCTCAGGACGTATCTCGATAAAGGGTTTCAGATCAATTCCTACAGGGAACTGATGCCCCGCATGAATGACATTTTCATCAAACTTGTAACGGAAGGGGAGGGTACAAAATGAACCTGCGGACTATACGATTGATAATCAACCGCGAGTACATGACTCGCGTAAGGAAGAAGAGCTTCCTTCTCATAACTTTCATCACTCCTGTACTTTTCGCCGCAATGTGCTTCCTGCCGGCAATCATAATGATGAATACCAAGGAGGCGGCCAAGAAGATTGCGGTTGTGGACAAGTCTGGGATTGTGATGCCGTCTCTCAAAAGTACTGAGAGCATGATTGTGACCGACTGCGGTGGAATGTCTCTGGATTCGCTCAAGGCCGGCCTCTCAAGTCTCGGCTATGATGCTGTGCTTGCCGTGTCTGCAGTCGATTCGTCGAAATCGGTGTCTGCGGAGGTTTATTCCATCAAGCCTCTTGGCATCGATCTTTCCGAAAGCCTGAATTCCAAGATAAATGATGCTGTTGAAGCGTACCGGGTCGCCTCTTACAATATACCTGGTCTGGACAAGATCATGCAGGACGTCAAGCCTGACGTGAGGATTAAGACGTACACGCTAGGTGAAGACGGTGAGGAGAAGATTTCCGAGTCAGGCGTGTACATGATGGTTTCCATGCTGTTGGGAATGGTGATTTACATGTTCATCGCCATGTTCGGCGGTATGGTGTCTTCATCAGTCATTGAAGAGAAGTCCAGCAGGGTGGTCGAGATCCTGATCAGTTCCGTCAAGGCTACTGAGCTGATGTTCGGCAAGATCATAGGCATAGCGCTTGTGGCTTTGACACAGTTCTTCTTGTGGATTGTGCTCACATTTGCCATTGTAGGTATCGTTGGAGCGGTTGCAGGTCCTGGTCTTGCAGGGGCTGACCCGGCGGAACTCGTACAGATGAGCGGCGCAGCTGCCGGAGACATGGCGTCCCAGGTGTCTGAGATAGGTGATCTCGGGGTGATTCTCTCCTCGCTTGCCAACATGCATCTCGGGCAAATCCTGATTTGCTTCGTAGTGTTCTTCATCCTCGGTTATATGCTGTATGCCTCCCTGTTTGCAGCCATCGGATCGGCTGTGGAGAACGAGGGTGACAGCAACCAGCTGATGCTGCCTGTGACGATCCCGCTTTTTATCGGATTCTTCATTGCGATCTACGCCTTCAAGGCACCGGACAGCGCCCTGGTAGTATGGGGTTCCATGATCCCGTTCACATCCCCGATTGTGATGCTGGCACGACTGCCTTTCGGTGTGCCGGGATGGCAGATCATACTCTCGATTGTGCTTCTGCTGCTGACGTTCGTGGCCTGTGCCTGGGTGTCATCCAAGATTTATAAAGTAGGTATCCTCATGTTCGGCAAGAAGTCCGGATGGAAAGATCTGTGGAGATGGTTAAGACAAAAATAATCACAGCCGGACTGCTTTCTCTGCTGCTCTGCTCCTGCGGGAGGACTTACACTTGGGAAAAGTTCGTGATGGACGGTCACAGGACCGGAGTTACTGCTCCTAATGCTGGAAATGTCACCAGAGCCCTCGGAAGGGTGAATGACAGTTGCTATGTGTCTCCTAACGGTAAGGTATGGCGTCCTGGCAGCTCTACGTATTCGACGGCTTCTGATCTGATTGCCGTTCAGCCGCAGATGTCCGCCTTGAAGGCCGTTGTCGCGCACTCAGCGCGGGAAATGAACCAGAAGCAGCCGGACGGAGACCTGTCAAATTGGATAGTTGACCACATCATGGAAGATGTCGCCGCCACGACACGGCGAAGGGTAGATGTAGGCATAATTAATTCAGGAGGCATCAGGGTCGACATGCCGGCAGGAGATGTGATCATGGATGACATAGTGTCCATGTTCCCATTCAGAAATCATCTTTGTTATGTGGCCTTGGCAGGAACTGACCTTCTTGAAGTGTTCTCCAAGATGGCGGCGGGCAGGGTGCAGCCATTCGGTGGTGCGAAACTTGTGGTTGAAGACGGGAAGATTGATACCCTGATTGTCGCCGGGGCTCCGATTGATCCGGAGAAGGTCTACGGGCTTGCAACTATCGACTTCCTGCTTGACGGGGGAGACGGTCTGACGCTTGCCAAGAATGCGAAAGAACTTATAATTACAGATAAGCTTGTTGTTGATTCGATGTTGCCGTATGTGGAATCCTACGAAAAAGACGGTCGTCTTATAGAAGGTTCTTCCGACGGACGATTTGAAGTGAGGAGAGCTGAATGATGAGAAGGATATTTGCTTTTTCCCTTTTGCTGCTTGCGCTTGCCGCATGCAGCCGTGAGCCGAGACTGGTGATCGTCCATACTAATGATACCCATAGTCATTTTGAACCGCTACGGTCCGGGCCGCAGGCGGGGCATGGCGGTGTGATAGAAAGGGCTGCTTTCGTGGATTCCATCCGCAGCGTGTATGGCGATGACCGGGTTCTGCTGCTGCATGCCGGTGATTTCAGTCAGGGAACATCGTATTTTACGGAGCTTGGAGGCCGGCTTGAGCCTGCCGTCATCAATGACATGCGTTATGACTGCGTCACTTTGGGCAACCATGAGTTCGACAACGATATAGAGGCTCTTACCGAAAGGCTCGCCATGCTTGAAAACACATTTGTTGTGTCTGCAAACATAGATGTTTCACAGTTTGATCTTTCGGATTATGTGAAACCTTACGCAATTGTGGACAGGGGTGGCATGAAGATAGGCATAATTGGGCTGGAATCAGACCTCTCCACGAACGTGAGTGCGACCATCTCCTCGCGTCTTCCCCAACTAGATAACGTTGAGGTGACCAATAAGTGGGCTGAATACCTGCACTCTGTTGAGAAATGTGATATGATCATCCTGCTGTCCCATCTCGGATATGACAATGATCAGGCGCTCATACCGCAGACAAGCCATGTTGACCTCGTGATCGGTGGGCACAGCCATACTTTTGTGGACGGATTCATTTATGTTTCTGACCGTGACGGGAAGAAGGTGCCGGTCATCACGGACGGGTGTTGGGGTTTGGAAATGGGTATGGTCACCATCCGTTGAGGTTTTTCCTGCAGATGTTGAAGATCCGGCTTTCTGTCCTGCAGTATGAGATGTCAAAGCAACTGCATTCATAATGCCGTCCGGTCTTGTGGACGCCGGTGAAGCAGGTCGGATCGAATCCTGCTGAAGCGAGGTATTCCAGTTCAGCACTTCTGGTGTTGTCATTGAGCAGGCTCTCAAGGATTTCATAATTCCTTGAGAGCCTGCTTGTTATTTCTGCTCTGTAACGCCGGATTTCCTGATATTTACGGTTGTTGTAGCTGTTCTTGCAGCTCAGACAGCAGAACTTCTTGTCTTTCCTTCCCCTGAGGCTGTCCCCGCATTCAAGGCAAGTCTCCTCCTTTTTGATAATGTATGCCATAGTCTGTTTGGTTTGCCTCCAAATATTGCGAATCATTTCTTGTTCTGCAATGGTTGATAAAAAACAATCCGCAGTTTTTTATGATTCATTGTAAAGAATAATTCTTTGCTGCGGACAAGAAACAGAATTATAAGTTTCTTTTGCGATGCTCCGGTTTTTTCTGCTTTACTTTGCCGTCGGGATGAGGACCGCGCGGCCTTGCTCCCGGAACTTGAATAGAAAAACTTATATGGAACAATTGAACAGAATTGAACTGCGGGGGACCGTAGGAAGCATAAGGCTTCAGACTTTTTCGGACAACATGGTGGCCCGGCTGACTCTTGCCACAAATTTCGCTTACAAAGACAAGGAGGGAGCAGCCACAATAGATACGAGCTGGCATAGCATCCTTGCCCGTGAGGGCCGCAACATCCATGACCTGGACAAAATAACAAAAGGGACCAGGCTCTATGTGCAGGGTCGTCTACGGTATCAGAAATATGTGGGAAACGACGGTGTCGAGAGGACGTCAGCCGATATTGTGGCCAGCAGGGTAGTCATTCTTGACGGGGATGAGCCTCTGCAGTATGAGATGTAGATCTTTTGCCGTGTCTATTCTTCTCGCGGCTGTGCTGTGTGCAGGATGCGCTTCATCGAGGAAGTTGGCGGTAGTGAGGGAAGGTGCTCTTGCAGCGTCTGTCAGGCTGCCGGAGGAGAAGGACACGGTATTTGAAGATTTCCATGTCAGCAGTGAGAGGCCTGAATCCGATACTATGGTGGTCACTGGCCTTGACGGCAGGGAGGTGTTCATTATGAAGGCCGTAAGGGATAGCGCGAGCGGGGAAATGGTGGCGACTGAGCAGATTGATGCCGCTATGGTGACAGCCAGATTCCGTAATGTGGCAGAACGCAACGGATTTGTGGACATAGGGTTTCAGGTGGTCGTGCCGGAAGCCATGACTGATTCGCGTTGGCAGCTGCGTCTCTATCCGGAGATGACTATAATGTCCGAGAAATTGGATATGGACGACATAGTGGTCACCGGCAGCGCTTACCGCAAGGCCCAGCTCCGGGGATACGAGCATTATCAGCGTTTCCTTGACAGGATAGTCAGCGACAGCCTCAGGCTCATTGACGTCCGAAGTCTCGAGATTTTTCTTGCCAGGAACATTCCTCAGCTGTATGCGTTCCGCTCAGACAGCAGCTATGTCTCTGATGAGGAGTTCGAGAGTGTCTACGGGGTCTCGCAGCGGCAGGCTGTTGAGCATTATACAAACGATATCCTGCTGTGGAGGAACCGCCGTCTCACAGCGCGGCGGGAGAAGATGTGGCACCGTTATGTGAAATCTCCCATAGTGACAGAAGGTGTCCGCCTGGACACGGTGATCCGCGGTGACGGTGGAGAGTTCATATACGATTATGTGCAGCGTATTCGCACAAGACCATCCCTCCGCAAGGTGGACGTATGTCTGTCTGGAGAGATATTCGAAAGCGACAGGCGTCTTTATACTGTTCCGCAGTCTCCGCCCTTGACTTTCTATATAAGTTCTGTCAGCAGTTTTGCGGAAAGAAGCCCGAGGTATCTGACAAAGATCGTTTCCCGCAACGTGTATACGGATGCGGTGAGCAGAATAGACTTCCGCAGCGGACACAGTGAAGTGGATGAGGGGCTTGGGGGAAATTCCGGCGAGATTGCAGCCGTCAGGAAAATGTTGAGGAATATCCTGGAGGATGAGACATTTGATGTGGACTCCATCGTGATAGTCTCTTCCGCTTCGCCGGAGGGCCGCTTCCGCGACAATGCTGAGCTTTCGCTGAGACGTTCGGAAGGTGTGTCGGATTATTTTTCTGGATATGTGGAATATGTGAAGGATTCCTTGCGGAGGGACCGTGGACTTTTCATCAATGTCGGGGCGGATATGTCGGAGTCGGTGATGAAAGAGTCTGGCAGGTCCCGACGGGAAATCCGCTTCCTCTCGAGAAGCGGCGGAGAGAACTGGCTTGAGCTTGACAGGCTGGTGGAGAGGGATACGGTTCTGTCCGCCGCTGAGAGGGAGTCATATTTTGCCCTTTCATCTGTCTCTGATCCTGATGAGAGGGAGAGCAGGCTTGCGCGTAATCCTGGCTACAGGCACATAAAGGAAAAACTTTATCCGTTGCTGCGTACGGTGAACTTCAGGTTCTTTCTGCACCGGAAGGGCATGCAGAAAGACACCGTCCATACGACGGTGATAGACAGCAGCTATATGCGCGGTGTGAGGGCTCTCGTCGAACATGACTATGAGAGCGCGGCGGAGATTCTTTCCCCTTATCAGGACTTTAATACGGCGGTTGCCTGTCTGGCCCTTGACCGCAATGAGGCGGCACGCGGAATACTGGAGAAATGCGAGCCGGATGCTAAAGTCAATTATATGCTGGCCCTGATACATTCCCGCCAGGGTCGTGAGCGGGATGCGGTGGAGTGCTATCTGAGGTCCTGTCAACAGGACCGCTCGATGGTCTATCGAGGCAATCTGGACCCTGAGATAGCTCTTCTGAAAAGAAAATATGATCTGAATGATCAATAAACAAAACCAATCAACAATCAATTAAATGAAAAACTCGACAATTATCGCTTTGGCCGCTGTTGCGGCATTGTCTTCGGCGGCATGCACCAAATCAGCACAGCCGGAGTCTGCAGTAAATGGAGAATCATGCTCGCTCTCGCTTGCATTCAATGGCGGTGCCGCTACCCGTGCGACCGGACAGACAGGTGCAAAAGAGTCCATGATCCAGAATGTACAGGTCTTCGTCTTCCGTACCGGTGCAGGGACAGAAGAGGGGCTGCTGGATGTCTGCAAATCTGCCGGATTCGACACACCTCTCAATTTCGACGCCTCGTCGTCCCCGTATTCAGGGATGACGCTCGAGTGCACAGTAGGCAAAAGGGAGATCTATGCCATAGTGAACTGCGACAAGGATTATACAGCAGACGGCTCTGTGCTCAACAAGGCTGCGCTACTCTCGAAGACTATCGCTCTTGGCGATACGGGAGCCGACCGGCTGTTCATGCACGGAAGCGTAGTGGCTGATCTCAAGCCTGGGCAGGAGACGCACAGCATCACGGTCAAGAGAGCCTGCGCAGCTGTGGTCCTGGAAAGCATCAAGAACGGGATGCAGGCGGCTGCATATCGTAAGCCAGGTGCTTTCAAGATCAAGAAAGTATATCTGACCAATGTCCCGGCGAGAGTGAACTTTGCCCTTACGGCTTCTCCGTCTTCTCTTTCTGATACGGACTGGTATGCCAAGATGAAGGCGGAGGCGGGATCGTCTCTGATCTATGATGATGTAAACGGTGTCGCCCTTGACTATGGCAAGACATACAGCACTGTGCACTCGCTCTATTCATTCCCTAACGACTGCAAGCCGGCGACGGCATCGGCCTGGAGCCCTCGTGCCACACGGCTCGTGATAGAGGCGAGCTACGATGACGGTACCGGGGCTAAAGATTTTTATTACCCGATAACGCTCTATAACGAGAGTACCAGGAAGGGTCTTGAGGCCAACCGGCAGTACAAGGTCAACCTCACGATCCAGCGTCCGGGCTCGGACAGTCCGGACAAGCCGGTGGAGTTTGATGCTGTGACGGGATCTATCCATGTGGCATCATGGGAGGATGGCGGCGGATATACTGAAACCATCTGACATGCGTGCCTGTAGTCCTCGGGGCGTCTTCATCTGGCTTTTCTTCGCCTTGCAGGCCCTTACGGCCTGCTCGGTGAAGGAGGACAGGGCCGCATGCCCTTGTTACGCTTCTGTGTTTGTCAATGAATTCTTGAAGGCCGGCTTTTCCGGGGCCATGTTGTCTTTCAGTTCCGACCGTCTGGTATACAGGGAGGACATCCGTCTTGTCGAGTATGAGGACTGGCCTTATGTGGCGAGCCTCGAGAGAAGGACGAACAGAGCTTCTCTCATCGCCGGTCTGGAAAAGATGCATGTAAGGGGCGACTCCCTGCTGGTTCCCTATGGACTCGCTTCAGACCCTGTATGGCTATATAGCGAGAGGTTTTTCTGCGATGGTGACGACTATACGATAAAGGCCCGGCCGCATAAGCAGTATTGCAGGCTTGAGATCGTGCTGAAAGGCTTGTCCGCGGAGGAGAGGACCGCCTGCTCCTTCAGGGTCAAGGCCGGGTTCTGCGGCATTGACCTGTACAGCAGGCGGGCTCTGGAAGGGGGCTTCTGCGCCGAGGCCGAACGAGGGCTTGACGGCAGTTTTTCATTGCTGTTGCCCCGGCAAGGCGATGGCGGGATCATGCTTGAGGCTTCATGCGGGCCGCAGTGGGGGGAGGAGTCCTTCATGATCGATGTCGGGGCGAGGCTGCGTGCGGCCGGATATGACTGGACTCTCGAAGACCTCAGGGATGTCAGCGTCACGGTGGATTATGCCAAGGCCGAGATTTCATTGCGCATACTGGACTGGAATCCTGATGACTTTTTCAAGAATATAATCATATGATATACAATGATGTTGTGAATGTGTTGAAGCCGGCCTGCATGCTGCTGGCGGGACTTGCCATGGTGTCTTGCGAACCCGAGCTTCCGGGCCGGGTACGCTATGATGATGACAGTCAGGACGGAACCAAGGCGATGGTGCTGGAGATAGGAAGGGACGAATGGCCTCTCACCCGCACGTCTCTGGGAGAAGGGATTGAGAATGTGTTCAGTGGTGCCGTCATGGCCGTATATGATGCCGGGACGGGACTGTTGGACTCGGAAGTCCTGATTCCTTCTGACGGTATAGGAAGCAAAGTCGAGATCCGTCTTCCCGAGGGGAAAACGTATGATTTCTATCTTCTCGGCAATCTTTGGGAGATCTCTCCGGAGGGTGACAAGCGGGCACCGGTGTTTCCGGTCATGGAGAAGGATGTGGAACGTATGCAGTACAGGCTGGACGGGGAGTCCTCGTCTGATGGCTTCAGACGTGAGGGCTTTTCAGATGTCGCTGAGTTCGGAATTCCACTTTATTGGAAGCAGAAGGGTGTCAGCGCGTCTGCCGGAACTGTTGACATAAAGATGCGGCGGCTCTTTGCCAGATTGACCGTGGCGATAGATCACGGCGGGCTTGTAGGGG
>CAKUYG010000085.1 GCA_934702165.1 uncultured Bacteroidales bacterium
AGTATGATGTGTCCACCTTGGTGTACTGTCTCTCATGAAAACGGCTGTCGATCTTCACCCCGTCGGAGTCCTTGACGATATGGGGGATGTAGTAGAATCCCCTGTTGGCCATGATGGCGGCGAGATTTGCTATCTGCAGCGGGGTGGCTCCGATTTCCCCTAGCCCGATGGACAGGGAAACCACAGTCTGGAATCTCCATCGCCCGGTCCCGTAGACGCGGTTGTAGTATTTGGCGGACGGAATGTTCCCTCCGAGTTCGGACGGGAAGTCGCTCCCGAGTTTATGCCCGAAGCCGAAGCTCATCACATACTCCCTCCATGCGTCGAGAGCTTCGGCTGTACTGGAATAGGCCTTGTTCTCCAGGATGTTGCGCATCACATAGCAGAAGTAGCCGTTGCATGATGTCGCGATCGCGTCCTTGAACTGGAGAGGGGAGGAGTGGGCGTGGCAGCCGAGCTTGTGGTTACCGCTATAATAGTATCCTCCATTGCAGGGGTAGGAATATGACGGCTTGAGCACCCCTTCCTGGAGGCCGATGAGCCCGTTGACCAGCTTGAATACCGAGCCTGGCGGGTAGGAAGCCATCACGGTCCTGTTGAACATCGGCTTGCGCGGGTTGCGCGCGATCTCGCCGTAATGCTTCCCGATGTCGGATAGAATGTCAACGTCTATTCCGGGGCTGGACACCATCGCGAGGATCTCGCCGGTCGAGGGTTCTATGGCCACTACGGATCCTACTTTGCCTTCCATCAGCCTCTGTCCGTACTGCTGGAGGTGCGCGTCGATTGTGGAGACTATGTCTTTGCCGGGTACTGCGGCCTTGTCCTCACGGCCGTCCTGGTATGCGTCCTGAAGGCGGTTGCGCGAATCCCTGAGGAAGATGTGGTAGCCTTTTACGCCTTTGAGACTGTCTTCCATCGCCGCTTCCAGGCCTGTGCGACCGACGTAATCGCCGGACTTGTACTCGGGGTGTTTCTTGATGTAGTCCGCGTCCACCTCGGAGATGTAGCCCAGGAGGTTGCCGCCTGCGTTGAACGGATACTCCCTGACGCTTCTCATCTGCGCTCTGAAACCTGGGAACAGGTATTCCTGCTCGGCGAACTTCTGGTATGTCTCTGGAGGGACCTGCTTGAGGAAGGTCTGGGTCTGGTAGCCGATCCTGCTGCGGTAGGTTCGGTAGTAGTTCATCTTGCTCCGTACGTATGCCACGCTTGTGTCCAGCGCGGAGGCGAGAGCCAGGGTGTCCAGCTGCTTGACGTCGCGCGGTGTGACCAGGATGTCATAGCACACGGCATTGCCCACCAGTATCTCCCCGTTGCGGTCGTAGATCACTCCCCGTGGAGGGTAAATGGTGGCGTAGACCATCGAGTTGTTGGAGGCGTCCTTTTTGTACTCATCGTTGACTATCTGGATATAGAAGAGTCTGGAGAGCAGTATGACCGCTGCAGCGGCCAGCCCGATAAGGAGTTTGTTTTTGCGGTTTATCTCCATTTTGTTTCAGAGTCCGGGCAGAGCAGATTCGTGATGGGCAGTGATATGGCTGTGCTGAGAACGAGCGAGGACACGAACTTTACCGCCATGGCCCAGAACGGGCTTGTGCCGGCACTGTCCACAGTGATATAAATCAGCAGAAAGAGGGCGGTTGCAAGGGTGTTGACCATGAGCATCTTGGCCGAGCCCATCCGCTTGGAAGAGACGTCCTCGCTGCGCGAGAGCAGTTCACCTCCGAAAACGAGCGAAAACAGCGGGCGTCGCAGGTATGCTACCGGCACCAGTGCGAGGATTGTCAGCCCTATCGGGCCGGCGGCGAGGAAATCGGCAGCGAAGCCGGAGGCGAAAGCTGTCAAGAGGGTGACACCCACGCTGCATCCCAGCGGAAGGCAGAGTATCATAACGGGAAGTATCGCCACCATCAGAAGCGGAGTGAAATTGAAATAATTCCACAGCAGTATCTGGGCCGAGAGCAGCAGGAGGTATTTGATTGTGAAATTCCAGTGTCTCATCTCTGTTTGCTTGAGTTCTCAAGTGAGGATATCTCGTCTTTGTCCTCGTTTTCAGTCACCGTGACGTAACGCAGGCTGTTGAAATCCTGGAACAACATGACATCGGCCTGCTGTGACGAGCCGTCCACAAGCCTTGTCTTGCCGATGACTCCGACCGGGATGTCTGCGGGGAATATGCTGGAATATCCGCTTGTGCGGACAGTGTCTCCGGGGTTGATCCTGTGGTGCGGCGGGATGTCTCCCACCACCGCTCCGTCCCGGCTCTTGCCGTCCCATTTCAGGGGTGCGGTGACGCCTTCTGCACCGTCTCCTATCCTGACGCTTACGCTGACACTGGAGTTGATGAGCGTGAGACCGTAGGAATAGTGCCTGTCCACAGCGCTCACCACTCCCACGATGCCTTTGTCCGTGATTATTCCGGATTGCGGGCGTATCCCGTCTTCGGAGCCTTTGTCAAGGATGATATAATTGTGTGCTGTCCCGCGTCCGACCTTGACCACGGTTGCCGGCGAGTAGCGGAAGCCGTCGTTGTGACGGACTGGCGTGTCCGCCTCTGCCCCGCTGTCCCCGAGGACTCTGAGCTTTTCCTTGAGACGGGCGTTCTCGGCTGCAAGTTCATCGTTGAGGCGGCGCGTATGGAAATGGCTTCGGACATTCTCGCCTACGCCCCAGAGAGCTGCTGCGGTGCGGTGCGAAACCCGGTTGAGCCAGATGTTCTGCATCGTGGACGTGCTTCTCAACATAGCAAGAGCAGCAACCTCCATCAGGATGAAGATTGCCGCGTTAACTAGAATCGTGTAGACTTTGCCGCCCTGAGACATCTATTACCTCATCAGGAATGAATAGGTGTCGGTGTGCTTGAGGGCTTCGCAAGTGCCTCTGGCAACCGCGTGCAGCGGATCTTCGGCCACGTGGAAGTCTATGTTGACCTTGTCCTTGAATCTCTTGGCCAGACCTCGCAGCAGCGCGCCGCCGCCGGAGAGGTATATGCCGTTCTCCACGATGTCGGCGTAAAGCTCGGGCGGGGTGTTCTCCAGCACGTGGAGGATGGACGCTTCAAGTTTGGCGATGGACTTGTCGAGGCAGTGCGCTATTTCCTGATGGGTGATCGTGGCCTCCACAGGATGGGCTGTCATGAGGTTCGGACCGCGTACGATGAACGGAGTCGGTTCTTCCTCATCCAGATCCGGGATTACGGCTCCTACCGCGAACTTTATCTTTTCGGCCGTGGTGTCGCCGACCTTGATGTTGTGCTGCTGTCTGAGGTAGTATTGTATGTCGCTGGTGAACACGTCTCCCGCGACGCGGATGCTTTCCTGCTGTACGAGTCCGCCTAGGGAGATGACTGCAATCTCTGTGGTGCCGCCGCCTATGTCGACGACCATGTTGCCTTGAGGCGCTTCGACGTCAAGTCCGATGCCGAGGGCTGCCGCCATAGGCTCGAAGATAAGGTACACATCCCTGCCGCCTGCATGTTCGGTGGAGTCGCGCACCGCTCTGATCTCCACTTCGGTGGAGCCTGACGGGATGCCGACCACGACCTTGAGGTTGGGGGTGAAGAGGCTGCGGTGCTTGCTGCTCACCTGCTTTATGAAACCGCGGATCATCAGCTCCGCCGCGTGGAAGTCTGCGATGACGCCGTCCCTGAGGGGGCGTATGGTGCGGATGCCCGGGTTGACCTTGCCGTCCATCAGCTTGGCCTGCTGCCCGAGTGCGATGCACTTGCCTGTATTGTTGTCCACTGCGATCATGCTCGGCTCGTCAAGCACTATCTGGCTGTTCTGATAGATGACGGTGTTAGCCGTTCCGAGGTCGATCGCGAGTTCTTGATTCAAAAATGCCATTTCCGTGCTTCTTTTGTCAAAAGACAAAAATACGAAATAAGTTCGGCATTTTTCATATTTTTGTCTTGAAAAGACTTACGAATCTGAAAAATGGAAAGGGATATCTATGTCATATTGGTGGCTGGCGGCAGCGGAACCCGTATGGGGACGGCGGTGCCGAAGCAGTTTCTCCGGATAGGAGGGAAGACGGTGCTTCAGCGCACCATAGAGCGTTTCACGGAGGCTGTGCCGGGAATCAAGGTGGTCGTGGTGCTGCCCTCGCAGCATTTCAGGACATGGAAGGACATCTGCCTGTCCGATACGTTCAACTCCCCGCAACTTCTCGTGGAGGGTGGGATAACCCGTTTCCAGTCGGTGCGCAACGCCCTGGCCAAGGTGCCGGACGGGGCCGTGGTGATGATACATGACGGTGTCCGTCCCTTTGTAGGGAAAGAGCTGATCATCAAGATGCTGTCAATGATGGGAGAGGGTTGCCGGGCCCTGATTCCGGTGCTGCCTGTGACGGACACGCTGAGATCCGTCGACCCGGCATCACCAGCCCCGGACAGGAGCCGGATCGTGGCGGTGCAGACCCCGCAGGCCTTCCTTTCCGAAGACATAAAGAAAGCGTACGCCCGCCCGTACGAACTCTGTTTCACTGACGATGCGTCGGTGGCGGAGCGTGCCGGGATGAAGGTGGATATGGTGGAGGGGGAGAAGTTCAACATCAAGATCACGACCCCCGATGACCTTGTCTTCGCAGACGCTATTCTTTCGAGGCAAGGACTTTGAAGCTCGTCCCGTTGTAGTCTTTGACCCAGATCTCACGCTCGAATGACTGGTCGAGGGAGATCATTGTGTCGGTGGACTGGACATAAGGTATCCTCTGGATGGTGTTGATGAGGATGTTCATGAGGTGCTCGTTGTCAAAACAATACACCTTCAGGAAAAGTGCCGCTTTGCCGGTGATGAAATGGCACTCCACAATCTCGGGCACGTGCTTCAGTGCTGCCACGACGTCCGGATACTTGTTGTCTTCCGACAGGCAGACGCTGATGAACGCGCACACATTGAGGCCTATCGCCCCGGGTTTGATCACCATGCGGGAACCTGAGATGATCCCGTTGTTTTCCATTTTCTTCACTCTCTGGTGTACTGCCGCCCCCGAGATGTTGCATTCGCGGGCGATTTCCAGAAAGGGCATTCTTGCGTTGTTCACCAGATAGGAAAGAATTCTCCTGTCGATTTCATCGATCTGATAGTTGGCCATATAGTTTATTTCTTGTATCTCCTTGTCCTGGAGGACGTAGGTGCGCCCTCAGCTATGATGCGCCGGCAGTCCTCCTCGGTGAGGGCCGCGGCATCTGTCCCCTTAGGGATTTTGTAGTTTGCTCCGGCATGTTTGATGTATGGTCCGTAGCGGCCGTTGAGCACGCTGATGTCGGAGTCCTTGAATTCGTGTATTGTCGGGTTTGCCGCCGTGGCTGCGTTGCGGATGACAGCTTCGCATTCCTGCAGGGTGATGCTCAGCGGATCGGTTCCGCGCGGCAGGGAGATGTTCTTCTCCCCGAATTTGATGTAAGGCCCGAAACGTCCTTTAAGCACTTTCACGCTCTGTCCGTCCACTTCACCTACGGTGCGCGGCAGCTTGAAGAGAGACAGGGCCTCATCGAGGGTGAGATTCTCTATGAGCTGGCCCTTGGAGAGGCTTGCACACTGCCTGTCCTCTCCCTCTCCTTTCTGTACATAAGGTCCGAACTGGCCGTATTTGGCGATGATCTCCCGTCCGTCGGTCGGATCGGTGCCGATCACCCGCTCCACGCGGCTGTACTGCCCGTCGTGCAGGGTCTCCTCCACTTTCTTGTGGAAACCGCCGTAGAACGCGGCGATCACTGAATTCCAGACCAGTTGCCCTTCGGCTATTTCATCAAACTCCTTTTCCACGTTGGCGGTGAAGTCGTAGTTCATGATGTCCGGGAAGTTCTCCGTCAGCCAGTCGCTTACGATCATGCCTATCTCCTGCGGCATAAGCTTGCCTTTCTCGGCCCCGATGCTCTCGGTCTTTACGGTCTCCGTGATCTTCCCGCCCTTGAGGCACAGGTCGTTGACGCTGACCTTGCGGCCTTCCTTGTCGCTTTTGACTATATACCCTCGCGCGGTGGTGAGGGTGGTGATGGTCGGGGCGTATGTTGACGGGCGACCGATGCCCAGCTCCTCGAGTTTCTTGACCAGGGTGGCCTCGGAGTAGCGGTACGGCGGCTGGGTGAACTTGCACTCGGCGGTGATGCTCTTCATCTTGATGACGTCCCCGATGTTGAGGGATGGCAGTATGGTGTTGTCATCATCGTCCGTCTCGTCGTCCTTGCTCTCCATGTAGAGTTTCAGGAAGCCGTCGAAGAGGATCTCCGCAGCCTGCATCACGAATTTCTCGCTGCGTTTGTCCGAGTTGACTTTTATGTTGGTGTTGAGGACCTTGGCGTCTTCCATCTGGGACGCGAGTGTGCGTTTCCAGATCAGGTTATAGAGTTTTTTCTCCTGCTGTGTGCCATCGATTTCCGTGTTGGCGATGTATGTGGGGCGTATGGCCTCGTGGGCTTCCTGGGCCCCTTTGGTGTGCGTCTTGTACTGGCGCGGATGAGAGTATGTGGCTCCGTAAATCTCGGTGATGTAGGCTTTTGAAGCTCCGAGAGCGAGGGTGGAGAGGTTGGTGGAGTCGGTACGCATGTAGGTGATGAGCCCCCTCTCGTACAGGCTCTGGGCTACCCTCATCGTCATGCTGACCGGGAAATGCAGCTTGCGGGAGGCCTCCTGCTGGAGGGTCGAGGTGGTGAACGGGGCAGCCGGGTGACGGACGGCCTCTTTCTTGTCTATCGAACCTATGTTGAACACGGCACCTATGCTGTCCTCGAGAAATCCCCTGGCTTTTTCAATGGAGTCGAATTTCGTGTCGAGGGTGCCTTTGACGCTGACGCCTGCGGCTTCGAACTGCCCGTCGACTTTGTAGTAGGGGGTGCTCTGGAATGCCATGATCTCCTTTTCCCTGTCCACGACCAGACGCAGGGCCACCGACTGGACGCGTCCGGCGGAGAGGCCTCTCTGGATTTTGCGCCACAGTATCGGAGAGAGCTCGAATCCCACGAGGCGGTCGAGCACGCGGCGGGCCTGTTGGGCGTTGACCAGGTTGATGTTGATGTCGCGCGGGTTCTTTATCGCGTTCAGGATGGCATCCTTGGTGATCTCGTGGAAGACGATCCTGCGGGTGCGGGACTTGTCGAGCCCGAGGGCTATGCTAAGATGCCATGAGATGGCTTCTCCCTCGCGGTCCTCATCGGATGCGAGCCAGACGGTCTGCGCTCCGGATGCGGCCTTTTTCAGCTCGGCGACCACTTTTTTCTTGTCTGCCGGGATGATGTATTCCGGCGTGAAGCCATGCTCCACGTCCACGCTCAGTTTGTTGTCCTGAAGGTCGCGTATGTGCCCGAAACTGGATTTGACGACAAACCCTTCCCCCAGGAATTTCTGTATGGTCTTTGCCTTTGCCGGCGACTCGACGATGACTAGATTCCCCTCCATATCTGCTTCTTTATTAATTCAAACTGCAAAGAAAAACACAAACTCGCTAATTTTCAAAATTTAATCGTTAATTTTGCACATATTTTGCGTTGGCAGCAATGTATTACGACAAATATTTCGGGCGATGAAAGAGAACACAAAGAAGAAGATAGTCAAGTGGTTCTGGATACTTGTCACGGCGCCGTTCGCGCTTGTGCTGCTCGCGCTGCTTCTGGTGGGCGCGTTTGCCAGGATCCCGTCATTCGAGGAGCTTGAGCATCCGGACAACAAACTCGCCACCCAGGTACTCGCCGACAACGGTGAGGTATTGGCCACTTTCCATATAGAGAACAGGACTTATGTCAGCTACGACGAGCTTTCCCCTTATCTGGTGGAGGCCGCCGTCGCCACCGAGGACGCGCGTTTCTACCGGCACTCCGGGATCGACATGAAAGGCCTTGCGCGCGTTTTTTTCAAGACCATCCTCATGCGCGACTCCAGCCAGGGAGGAGGAAGTACCATCACCCAGCAGCTCGCGAAGACTCTCTACCCAAGGCAGGAGGTCAACAGCCGCATTCCCGGCTGGTCCAAGGTCGTGATGGTCTGGACCAAGCTGAAAGAGTGGATCACCGCAGTCAAGCTTGAGCGGGACTATACCAAGGAGGAGATAGTGGACATGTACCTCAACTCCATCTTTTTCGGAAGCGGAGCATACGGGGTCAAGGCCGCATCGGAGACCTTCTTCGCCAAGGATCCGTCCGACCTGACGGTTGAGGAGGCCGCGCTGCTCGTGGGCATGGTCAACAAGCCCACCCGCTACAACCCGGTACTCAACCCGGACCGCTCCCTGGAGCGGCGCAACTTCGTCATCGGGCAGATGGAGAGGAACGGCTACCTCACCCGTGAGCAGAGAGACTCCATACAGCAGATACCGATAACCCTCAACTACCAGGTGCAGGACCACAACTCCGGCCTGGCCCCTTATTTCAGGGACATGATACGCAGGGACATGACTGCCAAGGCCCCGAAGCGCTCGGAGTACCAATACGCCGAGGACTTCAGCCGTGACTCTCTGCGCTGGAGAGAGGATCCGCTGTACGGCTGGCTCAACAAGAACAAGAAACCTGACGGTTCGCGCTATGACCTTGACCGCGACGGCCTGAGGATCTACACCACCATAAACGCCAAGATGCAGAAATACGCCGAAGAGGCGGTAGCCGAGCACCTTGGCAAAAACCTCCAGAAAAGTTTCAACAGAGAGGTCAAG
>CAKUYG010000086.1 GCA_934702165.1 uncultured Bacteroidales bacterium
TTCGGCCTTGAACCACTGGTCCCCAGCTACGCTGTGGATGCTGATGCTGCTGTCCTTGGCCCGGTAGACCTTTATCTTCTTGTCTGACGGCCATTCGAGGATGTATTTGTCCTCCTGCGGACTGGCCCATTCCACCATGCCGAGCAGCTGCTCGGGGCTGGCTTTGCCGTTGTCTTCGATGTCGAACTCATCCAGCTCGTCGAAGCAGTAGTCGCCCAGCTCCTTGAGGGCCTTTTTCTCCTTGGACAGGGTTCTGGTCACCTGATAACGTGTGCCGTCGGCTTCATCGTAGACCGTGCGGTCGCCTTCTCCGGGGTAAAGCTCGAGCTTGCCGCCCTCCAGCGGGCGGACGCAGAGGCGGGCCAGGTATCCGTCGCCGGACGGCTGTATCTTTATGTGTATGAGAGTCGAACCTTTTATGTTCTCCAGGGATGAGCCGCCTTCGAGCAGTTCGGAGTGGATCTCGATGTGGGGAGCGAGTTTGGAGAGCAGTTCCTTTAGGCGGCCTTCGGATTGGAGCGGAAAACTTGGGAGGAGGAGCATCGAGGAGAGGATCTTGGCCTGCATCTGGTTGATGCTGATGACTTTGATGCGGTCTGGGGAAGATGTGTCGCAGGCTGTGGTCTCGTTGGCGAGAATGGCATTTTTCGGGAAGTTGGATACTATCTGGTAGGCCTGGCCTTTCTTCTGGATGGCGAGGAAGGGCTTTTCTTCGACTATCTCCAATTGTTTGTACGGAGCATAGATTCCGCCGAATACGCGGTCGCTCCCGATGAGCAGTGGCAGGGCTCTGTTGAGCCTGACGCATGGGCCGTCGTAACCTCGGAGCGCCATCTGCGCGATCTTGCGGTCGATGTCGTCCATGTAGTCGGGGCTGGCGCTGTAGTCACTGTAGGAGATCCGCTTGCCGGCGCTCCATTTCCCGCTCTTGAGGCGCGTCTGGCTCTTGATCTGGAGGTTGCGGTTGTATTCATCGTAGAAATAGGCCACTCTCGTGGACTTGCCCTCGTCCTGGTTCGCTCTTTCTTCGGCGGCTGGGTCCGAGACGAGGCGGTCGATGTCGGAGATGACGCTTTCCCAGAGTTCCACCCTCTTGAAGCGGGTGATCAGCGGGCTGCCGCCGAAGGTCTTTTCAAGCTGATTTTTCTCCGTGTCGGAGATTTTTATGTATGGGCTGAGCTCGTGCCTGACTATGGCATAGTTGGGGGCTGTCTGCGGGATTTCGAAGCCGAAGTGGCCCTGCAGCGCTGCGATGAGCTGGACATTGACGGGAAGCCACTGGTATTGCCGTGATGCGTTCCCGAGGATGTCTTTCAGCGTTGCGCTTTCGGGCTTGTTGAGGTAGTCAGCTGCGAGTACGGCAGGGTAGAGCTGGGCGGATTCCTTGACCGCCTTTTTGCCGAGGAACTGGGTGACTTTGGTGCGGTCCTTGTCCGTGTCGGAGAGTTTGTAGCTGAGTATCAGGAAGAAGGACAGCAGCGGGTCGTAGAAGAAATTCTTGTCGGCGAACATCAGATTGCGTCTCTTCAGGGATTCGGCGAAGAGTTTGGACGCATCTGAGTAGTTCCCCTTGTATAGTGACAGGATGGCTTCGATGGCCGGGGCGGAGTAGAGCTGTGATGCCTGGACGGGCATGTCGGCCACTTTGCCGGTGCACAGGAAATATGCTGCCTGCAGGCGGGCAAAAGGATAAGTGTAGTTGAAATGATTTTTCCAGAGCCCTTTCCTGGTATATTCGGCAGCGAGATTCAGGAGATTTTCCAATACGGCCGGGCTGGCGTTGTTGTAGAGGGTGTGTGCCCTGGTGCGTTCGAGCAGGTACTGCGAGAATTCGTCATTGCCGAATTTCAGGGCATAGCCGTTGAGGGCCCCGTTGTCATTGGCCAGACTGATGTAGTCCACCCCGCTGTCTTTCGGGAATGAACCGGCAACCTTGGAGGCGATGTCCTTTTCCCCTTTGAACAGGGCTTCAGCCACGGCCCAGAGGAACTCTGCGTTGCCGCTGCGGTGCGGGAAGAGCTTGGCGTATTGCCCGAGCTGGTCCGGCTTGTTCTTGAGGAAATAGGTCGCGGCTGTGAAAAAAAACGCCGGGTCTATCTGGTAACTTCTGTCCATGTAGTTCACCCACTGCGTCTTGATGGCCATCGTGTATGAGAGGAAGCCTGTGATTTCGTCCAGCTTCTTTTTGCTCCAGCCGAACTTCGGGGCTAAGTCTCTAAGGTCTTTGGTGGTGACAGGGTCGGCCAGATATGTGATTAGGCAGATGATATCGCTGTGTTTGCCTTCGAGGCAGTCTTGAATGTCGTATTTCATCAGTCGTGTGCAAAAATCTCTCAAAGTTAGTAATCTTTAAAAAATAACTTGCATCACCTTAGGCAATCTTTTTGGTCTATATTCCTTTTTTCATCAGTCATGTGCCACCGGCACACTCCTTCTGCAAAAAGAAACCTATCCTCAAAAATCTTTACCAAATCTGCGGCAACTTATTTTTTGCCGATTACTAATCAGTTCCGCCTGTAAATGCAAGCGGCGGCGGGCGGTTCGTGGCCGGTTCGGGGTCTGCAAGCCGTGAGAGGGATGAAAAAAGCGCGAACCCACGTCGGTGGATCCGCGCTTTGTCCGCTGTGCCGCAGAAATTATTTCTTGCGGGCCTTGTATCTCTGATAGAACATATCAACTCGGCCGGCGCTGTCGACGATCTTCATCTTGCCGGTGTAGAACGGGTGAGATGTGTTTGAAATCTCAAGCTTCACAAGAGGGTACTCAACTCCGTCGATGGTGATGTTCTCCTTGCTGGTGGCGCAGGAGCGGGTGATGAATACCTCTTCGTTTGACATATCCTTGAAAGCTACAAGTCGGTAGTTTTCGGGATGTATTCCTTTCTTCATAATGCACTAGTGTTTTTGAACGGGCGCAAAGGTACGAAATATTTTCTTAATTTTGCAAATGTTATGACACTGATTAAATCTATCTCCGGAATACGCGGGACTGTCGGCGGTCCCTGCGGCGAGGGCCTGACCCCCGTTGACATAGTAAAGTTCACTTATGCCTATTGTGCATGCCTGCGCAAGCGCAAACCCAGCCCCAACACTGGCGGCCGGTACAAGGTCGTTGTGGGGCGTGACGCTCGCTTGAGCGGCGAGATGGTGGAACAGCTCGTCTGCGGCACGCTGGTGGCCTGCGGTGTGGATGTGGTCAAGTGCGGCTTCGCCTCCACTCCGACGACGGAACTCGCCGTGCGGTTCGCTTCCGCCGATGGCGGCATCATCATCACGGCCAGCCACAATCCACGGCAGTGGAACGCCCTGAAGCTCCTCAACGAGAACGGGGAGTTCCTCACAGCCGCGCAGGGCGGGGAAATCCTTGACGTCGCGGACAGCGGGGAGTTCGACTTCGCCCCCGTGGATGAGCTTGGCCATATCACCGAGCACGATTTCACAGACGAGCATATTGACTCCGTTCTGGCACTGGACGCTGTTGACACTGAAGCTATAAGCAAGGCCGGATTCAAGGTCGTCCTGGACTCGATCAACTCCGTCGGCGGCATCATCATGCCACGCCTGCTCGCCCGGCTCGGGGTGGAGTGCATCGTGCTAAACGGCGAGCCGACCGGGGATTTCGCCCACAACCCGGAGCCGCTTCCCAAGAACCTCACTGAGCTGAGTGCAACGGTGGTTCGTGAAAAGGCGGACCTCGGCATAAGCGTGGACCCGGACGTGGACAGGCTTGCATTCATCTGTGAGAACGGGGAGCCTTTCGTGGAGGAATACACTCTCGTCTCAGTGGCCGACTACCTGCTTGGGCTTGCCGAGAAGGCAGGTGTGGAGCCACGGCGCACCGTGTCCAATCTCAGCTCTTCCAGGGCGCTGCGCGATGTGACCGAGGCTCACGGGGGCGAGTATTTTGCAGCCGCGGTGGGCGAGGTCAATGTGACCACCAAGATGCATGAGGTTGGGGCGCTCATCGGAGGTGAGGGCAACGGGGGAGTGATCTACCCGGCCAGCCATTACGGGCGCGACGCCATGGTGGGAGTGGCCCTGTTCCTGAGCAACCTTGCGCACCTTGGAATGAGCGTGAGCGCCTACAAGGCCACGCTGCCGCAGTACTACATCGCGAAGAACAAGATAGAGCTCAGTGACAAGTCGCTCATCGACAGGATTCTAGCCGCGGTCAAAGAACACTTCGCATCCGAGAAGGTCAACACGATAGACGGGGTGAAGGTGGACTTTGAAGCCGAGAGGAAGTGGGTGCACCTGCGCCGCTCCAACACCGAGCCGATCATCCGCATCTACTCGGAAGCTCCGACCGAGGCTGAGGCGCAGAAGCTGGGTGAGGAGGTGATAGCGCTTGCCGAGAAACTGATAGGCTGATGTTCTCTTTCAGGACAACCCCTATAGGGGAGCAGCTGGACCGCAGCCTGCAGGAGGGACGTGTGGCCTGCTTCTGCACCCAGAATTGCTGGGATCCTTCTTCTGGACGCTATCTGTATGAAATATTCAGAGAGCGTGGCAATCTCGTGAGGGTTTTGCAGCCGTCAGGGAGTGAACTTTCTCCGGAGACAAAGCATATAGATTTCAGTGCCGAAGATCTTGAGGGGGCGGATGCCGTGGTGGTGGAGATACAGGATGTCGGATCGAGGTATTTCAATTATACCCGTGATGTGATGCGGCTTCTTACCATGTGCGCGCGCCGGGAGGAGGGTCCTGCGGTGTATGTGGTTGACCATATCAACCCGGCGGGCCGCGTGGTGGAGGGGACGATACCGGCGGTGGATTCGGATATATGGACACCGAAAGTCGCTCATCGCCATGGGCTTACGCTCGGGGAACTCTGCAATCTTTATTGCAGTGAGATAGGGGCGCGTTTTCCGCTTCATGTGATTTCCGCCTTGAGTTCTTCGGCGCGGGAGATTCTGCCGTGGGTGATAGCTCCGGCTTCTGACATACCGGGGATGTTTACCTGCGAGATGTATTCCGGGGGCGGTCTGTGGAACAACACGTCCATCACTCCGGCCATCGGTACGGCGAGGCCTTATGAGTATTTCGGGGCTCCGTTCATCCGTTGCGAGGATGTGCGCTTCCTGCCCATGCCGGAAGGAGTGCTGATGAGGCCGTGCACTTTCATGCCTTCTGCCGGGCGTTATGCCGGGCAGGAGTGCCGGGGCTATCAGATAATGCTGCTTCCCGGGGCAAAGTATCATTCGCTTCTGCATACGCTTCAGCTGATGCGGCACTTTGCCGACCGCTATTCGGAGTTCGAAATGTATGATTCGCTTTTCGTCAAGGTGGCTGACCCTGTCATCGCGGAGTATCTGCATGGGAGGCTGACTTTCGATGTGGTGCAGGAACATGTCAAGGCGGAGGAGCAGAAGTGGGTGAGGAAGGCGAAGCGCTTCGTCCTGTATGAGGATGCTCCGTATAGGATGAAATAATTTGAGATTTTCGTCTCGGGGTCTTGCGGAATCGAAAAATATTCGTACCTTTGCATTCCCGAAACGAGAAACGGTGGGTTCGTATAACGGTTAGTACTCGAGATTCTCAATCTCGCAATAGGAGTTCGATTCTCCTACCCACTACCAGAAGGCCGGCTTTTCAGCCGGCCTTTTTTGTGTGGTGGTGTCACTGCGGGTCCACGTCGGCGTAGCAGTCGTCGGGGAGGGAGGCGAAGATTTCAGCTTTGCGGGAGGCGAGGCTGGCATCGCGCTGTAGGAATATGCGCTCGGCGAGTTCGCCGCTGCCGTATCGGCGTATGTCCACGATCCGGGTGTATGGCGGGAAACCGAACTGGCGGCGCTCGGCGAGCAAGGCATCGAGTGAGGTGCTGAACCTCTGCGGAACTTCGGTCTGGATGATGACCTCCGGAGAGAACTCCCTGAGCATCGCCATGAGCTGCAGCGCCCGTTCGTCGCTTCTGAAGTCATCTTTGGACAGCAGGGCGTCTGCCTGTAGCACAGCGATCAGGACAGCTCCGCCGGAGCCGTTGCGCTTGAGCTCCGCGAGTGTGCATACGCTGATGTCTTCGTCCTGGAGGTTGGCGCTGATGCACCCCTCGAGTTCTTCTTGTTTTTCCCAGCCGCGGATCAGCAGCGTGGGGCCCCCTGCTGCATGGACGGCGGCGATAAGTCTGCGTGACAGGGGGCCTTTCATCCCGTTTTTGCGGCGTTCGGAGGCTATGTCTATCACGGTCTGGTGCTTGTCGGCCTCTGTCTGGTCAGGTGGCAGAGATGTATCTGTCGCGCCATTTTCTCCCCGGCCTTTCAAGGCTGCGACATATTTCCCCCCGTGCAGATTGAGGAGTGTCTCCAGAGACGGGCATGCTGTACCCAGCAGCACTCGTGCTGAATGGAGGACTGCAAGGTAGATGGCGCAATCCCTGCCGTTGTAGCGTGGCGCTGGCTCGCTCTGCTTGTAGAACGGATCCTGCTCCTCATCGATTATCACAAGGCCGAGCCTGCGGAACGGGAGGAATATGGAGGATCTGGTGCCGAGGACGAGGAGCGGTTGGCCGCTGCGCAGGCGTGTTGCCGCGCGTTGCCGTGCAGCCGGACTCTTTCCGGAGTGGACGACGTCAAGACTGGGCCCGAATTCTTCCGCCAGAGCTTTCTCGAGGTTGTCGGCGAACGCGACTTCGGGGGCGAGCAGAAGCACTTGACAGTTACTGTCCAACTGCTCCCGGGCGGCGTCTATGTAGGAGGCCATCCGGTCGTGGTCTATCAGAAGCCGTGGTCTGCGGTCTTTCGGCGCAGCTGCCGGGCGGTCAGTCTCCGGCTTTGTCAGGGATCCGGCGTCCGGGATGGCGATGTCTGATGCCGGGATGGACTCCGGGGAGATTTCCGCGATTCTGGACAGGAGTTCGGCTTTCTTGCTTTCAAGCCGGAGGCGGACCCGCTCGCAGTGCCGCCCCGTGAGCTGTTCTTCTATGGTGTTCACCCTTGAGCGCAGACGCGCTATGGCCGCTGAATTGTTCTGTTCGCTCCGCAACCGCAGCCCGGGCAGGGCCATGGCGAAGACTTCCCCCAGAGTGCAGAGGTAATAGTCGGCGATGAAATTCCAGAGGGCCATCTCATTCGTGTCAAGAGATGGCACAGCCTCGTCGCGCCCGAGCACTTTAAGCATGCGCTTCACTCCGGCCGGTGCGTCTGCTTCTGTTGTCCAGACGATGCCTGTATATCTGCGTCCGGAGAATATGACTTTGACCGCCTCTCCGCGAAGCAGAGGCGTGTCGGAGATATAAGTCGGAATCCACCTCAGTTTGAGAGGCAGCAGGACCTTGACATACATCAGTCCGCTGAAGTCTCAGAGGCTGTCCTTGCGTATTCCATCAGTGATTCCGGGATGTGGCAGTAGCCGTCCGGGTTCTTGTCGAGGTAATCCTGATGGCAGTCCTCTGCCCGGTAGAAATTCTTCAGAGGCTTGACTTCCACTGCAAGCGGAGCCTTGAGCTCGCCGGAGATCCTGCCGCAGATGTTCTCTATCGCGGTAAGATCCTGAGGGTCCGTGTAATAGATGCCTGTGCGGTAGCGGGTGCCCTTGTCTTCTCCCTGGCGGTTGACGCTTGTGGGGTCGATGGCTCTGAAGTAGATCTGAAGAATTCTCTCAAGACCGATGCAGTCGGTGTCGTAGGTCACGTGCACCGTCTCGGCATAGCCTGTGGCGTCGGTGCTGACCTCTCGATAGGTGGGGTGGAAGATGTTGCCGTTGGCATATCCGGCTTCGGTGGCTACAACTCCATGGATTTGATTGAAATAGCGTTGCGCGCCCCAGAAGCATCCTGCAGCAAGATAGATGTCTTTTTTCATAGAGAAAAGTTTATTTTGAATCGGCTTTCGCCTGGAATTTCGCGTTGTCGATGATGAAGCGCTCGTGCATGCCCTCTCCGATGAGCCCCCGCTCGTCATAAGCGGCCACTTTGAACACCAGTCTGCGGCGGTCTATCTCGACGAGTTCGGTGTCTGCCCAGACTTTCATGCCGAGCGGAGTGGCTGAGACGTGGGAGACGTTGACAAGTGTGCCGACAGAACCTTGACCTTCTTCGAGATACGGCTGCACTGAAAGCACCGCCGCCTTTTCGATGAGGGCGATCATCATCGCCGTAGCGTAGACCCTGACAAGACCGCTGCCGACATTCTGAGCCAGCATCCCCTCCGTAACTGTGGTCTCCTGATGACCTTTGATACCTGTCTTAAGCATTTGTTGTATAAAGGAGAATTGAACTCCTGAAATTAATTGTCGGCTGTTTATTGTCCAAATCTTCAAGTACCCGTCAACAGCCAAAACGGTCACTTCAAGGATGCAAATTTAACTAAATTTGGTGATATTCAAAATTGCCGGTCCGGACACCTTGGGCGGCAGACTCCGGATAAAAATCAGGAGACAGTCTCACTCGTCAAAAATCCGGCGTAGAAAATCATCGGGAGTAATCGCGGGGATTTCTGACAGTTTGAAATCATGGGTGTTTCTTGTGACAATCACATCGCAGCCGCCTTCCATCGCAGACTGCACCTGGAGAGCGTCTTCTATGTCAGTCATTTGGTTCTCAAGTATGTTCGACACGTGTTCCGGAAGGGACGGCAGCACTTTTACGATGTCCACCAATTCCCTTATTATGGTTTTCTTTGCGGACGAAGACATGCTTTTGAGC
>CAKUYG010000087.1 GCA_934702165.1 uncultured Bacteroidales bacterium
TCCTTTCTACCACGGAAATAAGCTTCCATCGTCGAGACAAGAAGGCTCTTCCCGAAGCGGCGCGGCCGGCTCAGGAAATAGTACTTGCCTGTCGATGTGAGGCTGTAGATCAACGCAGTCTTGTCCACATAGACATATCCGCCTATACGGATCTCCGAAAAACTCTGTATTCCGATAGGGTACAACATGGTTCAAAAATATAACTTTTCGGCAGCAAAATGAAAGGGTACAATGAGAGAGCACACAGGAGCGATTCCGTGACCATGTCCCTGTGACGGCACCCCGCCCCCGGTTGTACTCTCCGATGACGGCGCTGTCCTGGTTGCGCTTCCCGGTGGCACTCCCCGGCGGCTGCACGACGATACTGTGCTCGGTGGCAGCTAGCACACTGACTATCAACACAATAAATGATAAGCCTCCTGCAATTTCAGCACAAGACAACAAGCTTTATTATTGATAATCAATTTGTTATCTGCCACCTACTCAAATCAAGAAAACACTCTCTTTCCGTGCAATCTGATACGTCAAGAGCAGGCAAGCGACTCCGGACCGGCGCAATGGCAAGGTAGGGGAGAAAAGCGCGAAAAATACCCCAACCTGCATTCCGGCTAAATAAGTAAAGTTCCAGCCGTTTCCAGAAAGTTGTCACAATGGAAGACCTGTTCCGGTTCTGAATTTCGGGTCGCCATTCCAGAAATATGAACATCTCTGCGGCGACAGATATGACACTAAAAACTACTGTTTATGAAAAACATGAATTTGCAATCCAAGTTCTGCCGTGGAGGCCTTGCCGCCCTGCTGCTCGGGGCCTGTTTCCTTATAGGGAGCCGGCAGACGCTGCTGGCCGGTGATATCCACCTCGGCACCGCCAAGGAAGAGGCGCGCTTCGAAGCCGGGAAAGGGACTTTCCTTTTGGACGGCAAGCCCTTTGTCATCAAGGCCGCCGCGCTCAAAGACTAGTCATCCCAAGCGGATGAGAGGCCAGGACGCTTGGTTCGCCAGCTCTCCACGGCCTGCGATACGTTGATGATGAAATCGCCCATGTCTTCGAGCTTCTCCACGAGATTGAGATAGAAGACGCTCTCGAAGTAGGCCTCTCCGTTGTTTTCCGCTCTTTGCATCTCTTTGTCCCGTAAGATGTTGCGCTTGCTGTTGATGTCGACTTCCGCTTCGATGGCATTGTCGATATTGCTTATGGTGGAGGCGTTTTCGAGGTTGTAGACCATGGCGTCATAGGCGCGTGAGACGAGCTCTATCATCTCGTCTATGCTCTGCTTGTGCTCGGCGGAGAGTTTCTGCTGGTGCACTATCGCCTGGCTGATGAGGCGGCTGATCGCCTCGCCGCTGTCCCCCAGCGATTCAAGTTCCCCGACGATGCGGTATATGGCTTTGATTCTCAATTCGGAGTTGTCGCTGAGCCCCTCGCGGTTTACCTTGTTGAGGAAGCTGACCACTTCGTACTCGATGCGGTCGGAGATTTCCTCATACTTGACAAGTTTGTCCCTGAAAGGCTCGAAGTCTGACTCGTTGTCCGAAGAAGCGATGGCATCTTTGACATAGCCGAGGCCCTTGCGCATGATGCGTCCGAAATGGCAGACTTCCTTCTCGGCTTCTGTAAGGGCGAGCTCCGGGGTGGAGATGAGACCCGCGTTGATGTAGACGAGTTTGCCCGTGACTTCGTTGCTCGGCTTCTCTTTGATCACCGTTCGGACGAACTTCTCGATCAGCGGAATGAACCAGATGAGGATGCCGGTGTTGATGAGGTTGAACACGGTGTGCAGCATGGAGATGCTGTAGAGTGGTGTCTGCTCGCTGCCGCCAAGCCCTATGGAGTTGATGATCAAGGCGATGAGTTTCAGGAAATAAGGGAACAGGGCTACGGCCCAGATCACACCGAAGACGTTGAATACCGTATGGGCCAGGGCAGCGCGCTTTGCGTTCACGTTTCCGACGGCGGCGGCTATGTTGGCCGTGATTGTGGTTCCGATGTTCTCTCCGAGCACCATGGCGGCGGCCATGTCAAACTTGATCCATCCCATGTTCAGGATGATGAGGGTGAGGGCTACGGTGGCGCTTGATGACTGGAGCACAAGGGTGAGAACCGTGCCGACCGCTATGAAAAGAAGTATGGACCAAAGGCCGTGCCCGGACCATGACTGGATGAACGAGAGCACTTCCGGTGTGGATTGGAGATCAGGGACTGAATTTTTCATGAATGAAAGCCCCAGGAAGAGAAGACTGAATCCGACGACTATCTCACCTATGTCCTTGATTTTGCCCTTTTTGGAGATGCTCATGATGAAGCCGACAGCCATCAGCGGAACCGCGAGTATGGATATGTCGGCTTTGAATCCGAAGAGGGCTATGATCCAGGCGGTGAATGTAGTGCCGATATTGGCGCCCATGATCACTCCGATGGCCTGGGTGAGGGTGAGGATGCCGGCGTTGACGAAACTGACCACCATCACGGTCGTGGCGCTGGAAGACTGGATCACGGCTGTGACTCCAAGTCCGGTGGCTACGCCCTTGAGGGGGTTGGATGTGATTGAGGATACAAAACGGCGCAGGCCGTCACCGGCTGCTTTCTGGAGGCCTGAGCTCATCATGTTCATTCCGTAAAGGAACATTCCGAGGGCTCCGACAAGAGTGAGGATGCTTAAAATCATCTGGATTCAGAATTTTGCCGCAAAAATGATAAAAATCGTCCGCATTATGAAAAATGTAGCGGCGATGTAACAGAAATTTAACAATGCTCCGCGCGATATTATCGAGGAAGTGATATATTTGCGTGACGTATGACAGAGATTCTTATCATAGAGGATGAGGCTGACATCAGGGAAATACTGACGTTCAATCTCGAGAACGCGGGCTACAAGGTGCTTGCGGCCGGTTCCGCGGAGGAGGGACTGAGACTTCTTGGGTCTGACACTGCCTTGATATTGCTTGATGTGATGCTCCCCGGCATGTCCGGCTTCCAGTTGGCTGCACAGTTGCGCAAAAACTCCGGCAACAGGATACCTATAATATTCCTCACCGCACGCACTGCTGAAAATGATGTCCTGACCGGTTTCTCCGCCGGGGGGGACGACTACATTTCGAAACCTTTTTCCATCAACGAAGTGTTGGCACGCATAAAGGCCGTGCTTCGCCGTTCCGGATCGGAGTCTTCGGGCATGGGACCTTTGCGCTTCGGGACCCTTGTCATCGATCCCGTTTCCGAGACCGCGGAACTTGATGGTGAACAGCTGCCGCTCTCGCGAAAGGAGTTCGACTTGCTTTCGCTTCTGGCCAGACACCCTGACACATATTTTTCCCGTGCGTCGCTCATCTCGGATCTCTGGAAGGACGCGCCTTATGTACTTGACCGGACAGTGGACGTGCATATCGCAAGAATCCGCAGCAAGCTTGGCAGGTATCATGACATAATCCGCAACAAGACGGGCTTCGGATACTATCTTGATTCCCACTATGAGTTACCGGAATAAGCTGATATTTGCGATATCGTCCATCTTCGTGGTCTTCGCGCTCGGGGCCGTCTGTCTGGGGCTTGTCAGCGAGGACAGTTACCGCCGTGCGATAATCAAGTCCCGGCTTGAAGGCTATGCCGACATGATCGCGCGTGAGGGCGACAATGTGCTCGAATATCTGCCGGATGACTTGAGAGTGACGGAGATTGACGATGGGGGAAAGGTCATCTACGACTCCTCGGTCCCTGTAGACACTCTGGAGAATCACCTCGGCCGTCCTGAGATAAGAGAGTGCATCCGCAAAGGTGCTGGCAGCGCCATCCGGAAGTCCGACACTTCCGACAAGAAATATTTCTACTTCGCCAAGTACTACGACGGACGCATAATCAGGGTCGCCCAGGTTTTCGACGTTGAACTAGGAAAGTTTTTCAGAGCGGACTGGATGCTGATACTCAGCATACTTCTGTTGTTGGTGCTTGCCCTTGTGGTGCTGGTATGGCTTTCCGACCGCTTCCAGCGCCGCGAGGCGGAACTCTCCGACAGGCAGACACGTCTGCTCAAACATGAGATGACAGGCAACATCTCCCATGAGCTGAAAACTCCTGTGAGCAGCATCCAGGGCTATCTTGAGACTATTGTCAACCACCCCGAACTCAGCGAGGAGAAGCGGCGTCTGTTTATAGAGAGATCCTATCTGCAGGCGCTCAGGCTTTCGGATATGATCACCGACATCTCCCTCATCACCAAATTGGAGGAAGTTCCGGAGCAGTTCAAGCTCAAGCCTGTCAATATCCGGACAGTCATGGTCGAGGTGACTGAAGAGATGTCGGACCGGCTCGCGGCCCACGGCATCACAGTGGAGAACCAGCTCCCGCCTGTCTGCATCAGTGCCAACTACCAGCTTGTCTACTCTATTTTCCGCAATCTTGTGGAGAACACCCTCAAGTATGCAGGCGACGGTTGCGAGATTGACGTCTCCGGAACGATGACCGCTGACGGAGAGTGCAGCATAGACTACCATGACACGGGGCGAGGGGTGGAGGAGGACAAACTTGAGAAGATATTCGACCGCTTCTACCGTATCGATGCCGACAGGGCCAAGCCCGTTGGCGGTTCCGGACTTGGCCTGTCCATAGTCCGCAATGCGGTTCGTTTCCACAAGGGCAGCATCAGCGCATATCGCGTGGACGGAGGCGGGCTCGGTTTCCGTTTTACCTTGCGAAGCATCTGATTATTCCGTATTTTTGTGCAAAAATACGGATATGGCAGACGAAAAGATAATATTCTCGATGAACGGCGTAGGCAAAGTCCTGCCGCACAACAACAAGACAATCCTCAAAGACATCTACCTCTCTTTCTTCTACGGGGCCAAGATCGGCATCATAGGTCTCAACGGTTCCGGAAAGTCAACTCTGCTCAAGATCATTGCCGGTGTGGAGAAGTCCTACCGCGGAGAGGTGGTTTGGGCGCCGGGATATTCTGTGGGCTATCTTGAGCAGGAACCGCAGATGGATCCAGACAAGACGGTGCTTGAAGTTGTCGAGGAGGGGGTCAAGGAGGTCAAGGACGTGCTCGACGAGTACAACGAGATCTCTCTCAAGTTCATGGAACCGATGGATGACGACCAGATGGCAGCCCTCATCGAGAGGCAGGGCGAGCTCTCGGAACAGATCGAACACCTCGGCGGCTGGGAACTCGAGGCAAAGCTCGAGAGGGCCATGGACGCTCTTAACTGCCCGCCTGCCGATGCGAAGATTTCCACCCTGTCCGGGGGAGAACGCCGCCGTGTGGCCCTGTGCCGCCTGCTGTTGCGTGAACCTGACGTGCTCCTGCTCGACGAGCCGACCAACCATCTCGACACGGAGAGCATCCAGTGGCTTGAAGCCCACCTCAAGCAATACAAGGGCACGGTCATAGCCGTCACCCACGACCGGTATTTCCTGGACAATGTGGCCGGATGGATCCTTGAGCTCGACCGTGGTGAAGGCATCCCGTGGAAGGGCAATTACAGCTCATGGCTGGAGCAGAAGACGAAGAGGCTCGAACTGGAAGAGAAGCAGGAAAGCCGCCGCCGCAAGACCCTCCAGCACGAGCTGGAATGGGTGCGCATGGCTCCCAAGGCCCGACAGGCCAAGCAGAAAGCACGTCTCGGCGCATACGAAAAACTCGCCGCAGCCGATGTCCGGGAGAAAGAAGCCAACCTTGAGATATACATCCCTAACGGGCCGCGCCTCGGCGACAAGGTCATAGAGTTCCGTGATGTCTCCAAATCATACGGGGACAAAGTGCTTTTCGAGCATCTTTCATTCTCCCTTCCGCCGGCTGGGATTGTGGGGGTCATCGGACCCAACGGGGCCGGAAAGACCACGCTCTTCCGCATGATAATGGGGGCTGAGACCCCGGATTCCGGTTCAATAGAGATAGGTGACACGGTCAAGATTTCCTATGTGGACCAGCAGCACAAGAGCATAGATCCGGACAAGACTGTGTATGAGACGATCGCCGGGAATTCCGAGTGGGTGCGCCTCGGCAACAGGGACATCAACGCCAGGGCCTGGGTGTCACGTTTCAACCTCAGCGGGGCCGATCAGGAGAAACTCTGCGGTGTGCTCTCCGGCGGCGAACGCAACCGTCTGCATCTGGCCCTTACACTCAAGGATGAGGGCAATGTGCTCCTGCTAGACGAGCCGACCAACGATGTGGACGTCAATACGATACGTGCTTTGGAGGATGGTCTGGAGAACTTTGCCGGCTGCGCCGTGGTGATCAGCCACGACAGGTGGTTCCTTGACAGGATCGCAACGCATATCCTTGCCTACGAAGGGGATTCCAAGGTCGTGTTCTTCGAAGGCAATTACGCCGAATACGAAGAGAACCGCAAGGCCCGGCTCGGCAACACGGAGCCGAAGCGCTTCCGCTACAAGAAACTAATGGAATAACATATCCCGTCATGGCTGTCAGACATCTCAAATCTGTCCTTGTGCTTGTCCTTCTGGTCAAGTGCATTTCAGGATTCTCCCAGGTACCGTTCTATGCTCCCGCCCCGGGGGACGGCAGGCTTTTCGGCTACCACTCCATCAAGTTCCGTCCGGAGGTCAACTTCCAGGAGACCTTTACCACTTTCCAGTATGGTATCGGCAAGACTGCAGTTGGTCTGGAGCTCTACACCTGCCCTACGGGGGTGTATTCCGGCTATACTTTCAGGGCTGGGTTCTACGAGAGCAACTATTTCAATATAGGTGTACAGACGAGTCCGACATTTTCCCTGAGCGACAGCCACAGGTTCTCTTATATCACGAGCGGGCTGTATCTGCACGGGGCCTTCGATCCTGCCGGCAAGTATTACTGGCTGTCCAACACTCTCTGGACCGTCCATACTGACAAAATGGCGGACATCGAGCATTGGCTGTATCTCGGGGCGAAGTTTCCCCTTCCTGGCGGCTCGACACTCATACCGATGGCCGGTACCATACACTCGTGGCGCTTTGACTCCGTGCCGGATATCGCCATAGGATGTTCTTGGGCAGTAGGACATTATGAATTCCTTGTCTGGACCAACAACTACACCAGGGACAATTTCAGGATAGTCTTCGGCATAGCCTTTGTATATTGACACACGGCCTTTTACGGCCTTTGAATGTGCAACTGAAAAAAAGAAAATGACAATCTGGTTTATCCTCATCGCTGTGATGCTGCTCTCCTGGGTCATCCAGATGACTTTGCAGAGCCGCTTCAACAAGTACTCCAAGGTGCCGTCCCCACACGGCCTGACAGGAGCTGACATAGCCCGGCTGATGCTCCGGCAGAACGGCATCAACGATGTGACGGTGCAGTCCGTCTCAGGTCGCCTGACCGACTACTTCAATCCCCAGGACAAGACGATCAACCTGAGCGAATCAGTATACGGGAGCGCCTCCATCGCCGCTTGCGCGGTGGCGGCCCACGAGACGGGTCACGCCATCCAGCACGCCCGCGGGTATGCTCCGTTGCGCCTTCGCTCAGCACTTGTACCCGTGGTGACTTTCGCCAACAACACCGTGCAGTGGGTGCTGCTCCTAGGTGTGTTGTTTGTCAACACCTTCCCGGGGCTGCTCTGGATCGGGATCGGACTTTTCGCCATGACCACCCTGTTCAGCTTCATCACCCTGCCTGTGGAGATCAACGCCAGCCAGAGGGCCGTGCAGTGGCTTGACGGGGCCGGGATCGTGGACGAGAGGACGCGGCCTATGGCAGAAGATGCCCTGAAGTGGGCGGCATATACTTATGTTGTCGCCGCCTTGGGCTCTCTCGCGACACTTTTCTATTATATCTCCATCGCCAACGACCGCAGGTAGCTTCTGACCTCGGATGTCCATATTGCCGCAGTTTGGAAAGTTTTCTTTCCGGACTGCGGTATTTTTGGTAAATTTGCATTTTGCAGACAATTGATATAACAGACATATATGAAGAATTTTATCGAAGAGCTCAGATGGAGGGGTATGATCCACGACATTATGCCCGGCACAGAAGAGGAACTCATGAAGGGACCGGCATCAGCCTATGTCGGGATTGACCCTACTGGCGATTCGCTGCATATAGGACATCTGGTCAGCATCATGATACTCAAGCATTTCCAGGCTTGCGGACACAAGCCGTTCGCGCTTGTGGGAGGTGCGACCGGCATGATCGGCGATCCTTCCATGAAGAGTCAGGAGCGCAACCTTCTTGATGAGCAGACCCTCTCGCACAATGTAAGGTGCATCAAAGAGCAGCTCTCAAGGTTCCTTGATTTTGAGTCCGACGCTCCCAACAAGGCCGAGCTTGTCAACAACTATGACTGGATGAAGGACTACACATTCATCAATTTCACCCGCGACATAGGCAAGCTTATCACCGTCAACTACATGATGAGCAAGGATTCTGTCAAGAAGCGTCTCAGCCGTGACTCTTCAGAGGGCATGTCCTTCACCGAGTTCACATACCAGCTTCTCCAGGGATATGATTTCCTTTATCTCTATCAGCACAGGGGAGTCAAGCTTCAGCTTGGCGGTGCCGACCAGTGGGGCAACATCACGACCGGTACTGAACTCATCCGCCGCAGTTGCGGCGGTGAGGCTTATGCCCTCACCTGTCCACTGATCACCAAGGCCGACGGGGGCA
>CAKUYG010000088.1 GCA_934702165.1 uncultured Bacteroidales bacterium
GATTACTGCAAGTATATGGGGTTCGCCATCAAGCCGGCCGGACAAAAATATGCTCACTTTCTGAATCTTTTGAAGGACATTATTCCTCTTGAGCAGCGGGATGTCGAGCTTCAAGAAGTTCTTCATCATGAGACCGGAGGCCTGTTCTGGAGTGATCTTGTAAATGCACAGGATGTGCTTTGGCAGATGCAGCACTTCATGGAGAGTAGCCAACCGAAGAACTGGCTACAGCAAATATATGACGAGGCGATCAAAACGGAGAATTGGGTGTATAAGGGATGGTATCCCGAGTATAAGAAGAGTGTCGAGCGTTTCCTTGCGATGTTCGAGGACGGCAAGACTGCAGGAGATATTGATGATGACACGAAAGACTACTTCATAAGGTTTAGCGATAACTATATATCCTCCAACTCTCAAGGCAAATACTCTAGCGCAGAGTATGAGCAGATGCTTCCTCTCTGGCCGAAGATGTATGAAATCTTCAAGCGTAATTTGGAGGCTGGCTCTATTTCTCGGGAGGACTACGATGAGATGAAGCAGTTGATACAGCCGGCCCTGTCCAAACAGCACCCTGCGGCATTCCACCGCATGTGGGCTGGCCTCTTCCCGTATCAATTGACTACCATCATTACAGACGGCAGATTCCGTAATGTCTACGACAAGGTTCTGGCGATTGATTCTGCCTTGCCGGCCTCCTCTGGTCATTGGTTGGAGGATAATGTTACCATTATGAATTACTTCAAGGATAACGTGACGTTCCGCGAACCGCTTCATCAAGCCCTGTTTGCCTGGTATCTTTTTGAAAACCTCAACGATAATAACGACAAAATGGATAAATATATTGAACTTCTTCGCGCCAATCACAATCTCGTTCTGACCGGAGCGCCAGGTACCGGGAAAACATATCTTGCCAAAAAGATAGCTGAGGCAATGGGGGATGACAACCCCGGTTTTGTACAGTTCCATCCGTCATACGACTACACTGATTTTGTGGAAGGCCTGCGTCCCACGGATGACTGCTCATTCGAGCGTGTAAACGGTGTGTTCAAACAGTTCTGCGCCGAGGCACTGTCAAGTGTTATGACTAGAGATTTTGATAAGGCTTACGACCTTCTCTTGACTGACCTCTCGGAGATGGAAGAGCCATTGAAACTCACCACACCGAATAGTGGGGCCACATTTGCCATTTCCGTGAATACCAGAGGGAGCCTGAACCTGCATACTGGTAAGGAGTTGGTCAAGCAAGGTACTCTTACACGGGAGAACATCCGAAACCAAATTGGAGGAAACACAGTCTACATTTATTGGAAGGGTTACTTTGATGGCGTGATTAAGCTTCTAAGGGAAAAGTACGGGCTTGTTGAACCTGCACCGACCCTGAGACAGCCGGACCACATCTTCATCATTGATGAGATCAACCGTGGTGAACTCTCCAAGATCTTTGGCGAATTGTTCTTCGCAGTAGATCCTGGTTACAGGGGCGAGAAGGGAAGAGTCAAAACCCAGTACCAGAATATGGTGGAACCTGGAGATCCATTTGAAAAGGGCTTTTATGTGCCCGACAATGTCTACATAATTGGCACGATGAATGACATCGACCGCGGTGTGGAAAGTATGGACTTCGCGGTTCGCCGTCGTTTTGCTTGGGCTGAAGTGAAGGTTGAAGACCGCATCAAAATGCTTGACGCCCAGATTCCTGATTGGAGCGATGCTGCCAAGCGTTGTCTGTCTTCCTTAAATGAAACACTGAAGAAGAAGGAAATAGGCCTCACAGACGCATACGACATTGGCCCTGCTTATTTTTTGAAACTGGGGCAGTATGACGGCGACTTCGAGAAACTCTGGGAATACCATATTAAGGGTATTTTGAAGGAGTACCTTAGGGGCTCTCGCGGCATAGAGGAGAAGATGGCTTCTCTGAAGGAGGCCTTCGATCAATACAAAGAGGCTGAGCAGTAGATGGCCGATTCAGTCGTCATAAAGGATAATGCCAGAGAAAGGAATCTGAAGCTGTCACAACAGCAGTGGTCAGACCTCTCCTTGATTGCCGGACGAACGGTAAAAAAACTGTGCGACCTGGATAACAATGGCATGTCCCTGCTCGTGTTTCCAAACAGTCTGGATGTCTATGGAGATCAAATCGGCGATAGCACAATCCTTGACATTCAAGACAATGTTGTTACCACAGGGAACCTCATGGGTTTTGTCGGTTGCAGAGGAACAAACATCCGGATCAAGTCCCGGTTTGACAATGGGGAGGATGACTATTTTATGCATTACCTGTTGGAAAAAGTGTTCTCCGTGAATTTATTCGACCTTCCGCACAGCACGGATGCCGAATCGGTTTTTGATTTTGTCCTGTTCCTGTTCCCGTTTTTCCTCAAAAGGGCGCTGGCGCAAGGGCTTTGCAAAGAGTATGTGACCCGGAATCACAATGATGACAAAGTCAGGGGTGTCCTTGATGTTTCGCGACATATCCGGCTGAATATACCATTTAATGGGAACATCGCGTATAAGACCAGAGAGCACACAGCTGACAATGCCCTTATGGAATTGGTCCGACACACAATCGAATATATCCGCACTAAAGAATACGGCACCGGTATTCTCTCACGAGATGAAGAAACCAAGACTGATGTGTCTATGGTGATAGATGCTACGCCATCTTACGAGGAAAGAGAGCGCGAGAGAATAATCAGCAAGAACATTCGTGCGAGGGTTCATCCATATTATTCGGAGTATGAACCATTAAGGAAGCTCTGTGTTCAGATTCTGCGGCAGGAAGAGATCAAATACGGCAAATGCGATGATACTGTCTATGGCGTGCTTTTCGATGGAGCTTGGCTCTGGGAAGAGTACCTGAATACGATACTGCGAGAATTGGGTTTCACGCATCCGGAAAACAAGTTGGGGCTCGGCGCCATTCATCTCTTCAGGCCCAAACGTGGACGTCGCTTCCCGGACTTCTACAACGGCCAGATGGTCTTGGATGCCAAGTATAAACGCTACGAAGAGGGCGGCATTTCCGGCGTCAGTCGAGAAGATCTCGCTCAGGTTATTTCATATATGTACATACGCAAGCTTATGGTTGGCGGATTCATTGTGCCAGGTGAGACTGCTGTTATACAAGAATCGGAAACCCTTCACGGATATGGGGGCCAGATGGTCCTCTTAACGCTCCCTGTTTCCAAAGATGCCGATACATACGACAGCTTCTGTGGGCTAATGGCAGCGAATGAGAGGCGATTTTCTGAAGTGGTATTATCTCTGAAGAATCAAGCTTCTACGCAAGAATAATTATTCTGTCATTACTATCCGTTTCGGACGGCATACTTGATGATGTCGTTCCGACTCCCCATATCGTAATTCTCAAAGTGATACCTATAAATCAGACCGTAAAGGAGGACAGATTCTGTTTGTGGAATGTCCTTCTGAATCTTACGGACAGAGCGCGAAACGCTATTGCCAGGATTGAGCTCTATTAGAATGTCGAGCCCCTCCTATCCTTTGATGACGGCTACCGGGACAAGCTCCGTGACGATTTTCACGAGGTCGGTCTGGTCTGCCATGACCTTGTCGATGTCCTTGTAGGCTCCGGCCGCCTCCTCCAGATCACTCTGCCCGCGGATGGCGTGGATGATGCCGGTTTCGCCGAGGCGGGCGCTCGTCGCACCTTTACGGTGGACAATCACGTTTTCATCGAAGTGGTTTTCCCGGCAGGCGTAGTTGTGTGCGATGTTGATAACCGGGTCGAACTGCGCATCGGGATAGATGTCCCCGATGACCTGGCAGATGCGCTGCATCATCAGGCGGCGGTTGCATAGCGCGAACTCCACGCAGTAGTTAATCTCACCCCTTCTCGGCCTTTGCCGGCATGGAGGACATCATCGGACGTCTTGAGGACCGTGTTTCCGCCGTAAGGCATGAGAAGAAACCGGAAAGGATGTATTCAATCTTGCTCTTGACCGGATTATGAGCATTTCTCCCGCGCCAGCGGGTGTGAAGTTCATCCCAATGGATAGATATAACCCGGAAACATGGTTTGATGATGCCGTCGGTGTCACCAAGGACAGGACAATGAAGCCGAAGTCAGTACGTATCTGGGCAAACGCCAAAGAGGCGCCGTACATACGCACTAAACCTTTTCACAAGAGCCAGGTGGTCGTGGAGGCGGATCAGGACGGCAACACCATTTTCCGGATTAATGTGATTCTCAACCAAGAACTGGAACGCGAGATCTTGAGTTTCAGTGAGGGGATCAAGGTTCTCGCGCCCAAGGAACTGGTAGACTCCATCGGCAAGAGAATCAGGGACGCCGCGAAGCTTTATGAGTGAGTGCTGGGCTTTGGCGGGGAAAGTCATTTCTGTGAGCCAATGAACTCAACAATCGCCGACACCTCTTCCGTGCTGATATATCCGCCTTGTATCCGCTCCAGATTCACGCCCTGGCTCAGCAACATATCTCCCTTGCCAATAAGCTTCTCAGCACCAGGCATATCCAGAATGTTCTTCGAGTCAATTCCGGAGGCGGTCCGGAAGGCAATTCGTGTCGGGAAGTTGGCTTTGATGAGACCTGTTATCACATCCTGGGAAGGCCTTTGAGTTGTAAGAATCATATGGATTCCAGCGGCCTGTCCTCTCTGGGCGAGACAAATGATAGATGCCGTAATCCGTTTGGACAGTTCCCTGGATTCCTTTTTGGCGCCGAAGGCTACAGTCAAGTCCCCATATTCGTCGATGAAGCAGACAATGTACGGAAGCTTGCCCTCCGCTTGCCGGTTATAATCGCGGATGTTGTTTGCATTGGCCTGCAAGAGGGTATTATACCTATCTTCCATCTCCGCGCAGAGCCCCTCCAGGACACTGGCTGCATCCTGCGGGCTTGTGATTATTGGTGCGCACAGATAATGGCTTTGGAGCGCCCCGTATTCTGAAAAATCGGACATTTTGGGGTCAATGAAGACGAACTTCACTTCATCGGGCCGTTTGCTGAAAAGGAGGGATGCCACCATCGAATGCAGGCAAACAGATTTCCCCTGCTTCGTGGCCCCGGCCAATAGTATATTCGGGGCGTCAACAAGGTCGATAACCTTGACGCTCCGGACTTTGGTGGTGCCGATGGCTAGAGGCAGCCCGACCGTGCTTCCCCGGAAGGCCTTATCCTCAAGAAGACTTCGTAGTGACACTGTAGAACGATGGTCATTGGGGATTTCGAGGACTATGGAATCCGGACAAACAGAGATACGGACACCTATTGAGCCTATAGCAAGGGTAATATCATCAACCAGTGCGTGAATTCTTGTGGGGCGGGTACCCGGTGCCAGAGCCACTTGATATTCCGATATGGCGGGACCGGAAAGGGCGCGGATGTCTTCTTTGATTTTGAGCCTGTACGCATCCATTATGTCTCGAATGCGATCCGCTTTACGGAATTGTTCCTCGGCGGTCATGCTGAATTGCTGGTCTTCATATTTGTCCAGCAAAGTCAAATCAGGGAATTTGTACTCAGTTAAACAGTTCATTTCTTGTCCCTTTTGTTTCATGCCGCGAAGATACGGCACGGGAATGCCAAAGAGTGGCAGGGAAAGGCATTGAGAATAATTGTGTATTGAAAAAGAACTGCCTGTTCACGTCTTTTTACAATTCGCTCTTTCGCAATTCTCCTCTCAAAAAGTTTTCACTATCAAGAATTTCCTGATTGAACGTTTCCCAGTCATCGGTAGACTGCGGAACATAAAAAGGGTAAACCATTATTGTCCCTCCATGCCCATTCAGACGGTATTTGCTGTGTTGAGTTCTTTTCTCAAACGGATATACATATGTTCCGTGTTCTGAACGGGTACAATACATATACGTGATTACCTGGTATAAATCTTCTTTCCCTACACCTTGATTGAGGTGTTTGTACTTGGCATCCAGGATATGATTCTTACGATAGAAATCTGGGTACATTGTTTTGGAGTATTTATCATACTCGTCGTCATCCTCCGGATTGGCAAACATTGATATGCCGTTTGTGCCAAGTCGATTCTCCAGATGATGGAACCCCTCCTTCGCTAAAATAGTATTTAGGTAAGCCTCCCATAGCCACGCACCATCGAAAACAACTCCGTAAACCTTTTCATTTTCTTCGCCGTACTTTATTCCTTCCTGACGTAGAATCTGGAGGCACAACTTTCGAAGCGGCTCATATTCAGAATAATATGGATGCACTCTGGAACGAAGATTCTTAATAATGAAATTCAGTCGGGCACTCTTAGTATATGTTGGCGTTGCGGAAACAACGGCAGCCACACTGTCCTTCATTTCCTCATCATTTGAGAGGATGCTTGCACCAAAATCCTTTTCACGGATGTATTCGATAGTATGACGTATCAACTCCAGCAAAGGATTATCTGAGGTGCGTTCACGAACCCGGTATGCAATCTTGCCAGTAAAAGGAATATTCTTTTGAATATGACGGGAAATATTTATTACGCCTCGTAGATTCTCATCGTTCCTATTGTATGTCACATATTCTCGATAGATTCCTTGGGACAGAGCCTTCTTCAAGAAATACGGGAACAAAAACAACGAGAAATCGAAAATGGATTCATGGCTGGTTTGATAAGGAAGGTCGAATAGGTTAATGGAGAAGACTCTTTCCAACAGATAATGCATAAAGAAGTCGTTGGAATCCTTATCAAAGCGGGAACGGATTTTTAACATAGTTTCCCTACGTCCAATAAAACCCATTAGGTTTCCCGAGTATACTTTTCTATCCTTGATTCTAATTATTGAGTCCTCGGCATCAATATCTCCTCTGGTACCAAGAACATGAGGGAACACTAATAGAGAAGGATTCTCATCATCACCGCATAGTTCACCTATAGGCTTGTTGGCAATTACCTTCAAGTCATCCCACTGTCTTTCATTTATCTCTATTGATAAACCTTGACAGTTGTCTGGTATGATGATGGGAGCCGACATTAAAACGACTTAAGCTCCCACATTCTTAAGAAAAACCTTACGCAGAGAATCGATGTTTTTATCAATCCCACGAGTGCCGCGCAGATATTCCCTCAAGATTCCTTCTATGTGGAACTCCCAAAGTCTAGAGAAGTTTCCGTCATAGTTCTTCAAATTCTTGAAATATGCCGGACCAATATGATATGCTTTTGACAGTCCAGTTGTTTGCTCTATTGCCTGATTTATGGCGTGCATGCACTTTTTCGCGTCATCAGCCCATTTGGGAATGATTTCATCAAGCATAGACTCTCTTTCGGTTGCAGAAATCTCCTTCCAAGCAAAACGGCGGCGTATCGCAAAATCCATGCTTTCAACACTTCGGTCAATATCATTCATTGTGCCAATAATAAACACATTGCTTGGTACGAAGAAACCTTTGGCGAAAGGATCGTCATCTGGAATAAGGTTTTGATATTGGGTCTTGATAGGCTTCTCATTACCGCGATACCCCGGGTCAATGGCAAAAAAAAGTTCGCCAACGATCTTTGATAATTCACCACGATTGATTTCATCTATGATGAATACATGTTCCTTATCGTCTTTTAGTGCCTCCTTGCAGAACTTCTTAAAAACACCATCTTCACGAACAAAACCTCCATCTTTGGTAGGGCGAAGGCCCTCCACGAAATCAGAATAATCGTAAGAAGGATGGAATTGAACAAATCCAGGATTGGTATCGCCTAATGCAAGCGCAATCTCGTTTGCGAGATAGGTTTTTCCTGTTCCGGGAGCTCCGGTTAATACCAAATTGTAGTTATTCTTTAGGAGGGTGATTATATTCTTCATCAAATAGTTCGAATACCAAAACTTTATGAAATTCCAGTTGTTTGCGGACTGAAATGTCGCTGGTGCGAAAATGCCCGTAGACCAGCCCGTATTATATTTCTTGGCAAATGCGTTCTGCATCTTTTGAGCGTCTGCTGATAGAAGTTTTACGCGCCGATAAATTGGAAACCAAACATCCTCTAATTTATATTCACCATCATTCTGTTTACAATCACTTATTATCTCGACGAGGCAAAGTGGGCCATTGTGTCTAATTGCCACAACATCACCAACATCAGCTTCATGCTCGAAATGAGATGGCTGACCTTGGTCATTCTCCCATGATTCTCCGAGACCAATTACACCGATGTCGGTAATTATTTTCATAATATCCTCTCGCGACCAGGAATCCTTGTCGTTGGGATGTAATTGCATGTGCCAAAAATTCATAGCGCTTTAGCTTATTGATGCAAAGGTAATCTTTTTATCTCGCATTTAAGTCGGTTATTCTTAATAATGCCCCCCCCCCTTTTTGTCGGACCACCAGTTACAGACCGTGGCAGCCGCCTGCGGTTATGACCTGACCCGCCACCACCACGCCCTGGCTGATGCAGAAGTATAGCGATCAAGCTTCTGGGACCCGACTGCGGCGTGGCGCTTACTCCCTGTCTATGAGCGGATTCTTCTCGACGGTCCATCCTTCACGGCGTGAAAGGCCGCAGTCCGGGCCCTGGAACAGTTTCGCCGCTTCGGTGTCGCCCTTGAGCTGCCATTCCAGCCA
>CAKUYG010000089.1 GCA_934702165.1 uncultured Bacteroidales bacterium
GTGAGAGTAGGCAGCTGCCGCTTTTCGGAAGTCCCGTGGATGGTCATCAGACCTTCCACGGGACTTCTTCTTTTTATTCAATTCCTGTCGCTTTTTTGACCCTGTCGAGTGTGGCGATCATATTGTCGTAGTCTGATGGGTTTTTCCATTCTTCCCTCCTGCCTGCCCATTCATCGCAGAATATCGTCTTGTATCCTTCTGTAAGTGTTCCCGGTAGGGTGCACCATGTGAATCTGAGTTCCGGCTCAAGCATTCTTTTTGTACCCGACGCGGTGTCATGTATGAATTTGATTTTTACAACGAGGCCTAGCCTGGTGTTGCGTGCACTCATGTTTGAGATGGCGTTGCCTGTTGAGTAGATGACAGGGACATTCTTTATATGTGTTGTGTCCTGGACCACATGGGGGTGTGCTCCCACTATCACATCGGTTCCTTGTGAGATGAGCCTTCCGGCCCATTCTTCCTGTTTTCTGTCATGATTGAGTTCATATTCTGTCCCCCAGTGAGGTATCGCGATCATGAAGTCGGCCTCAAGTTCTTTGCCCCTGTGTATCGCTGACAGGACGTCTTCCTCACGCATCATGTTCACTGCCGGCCAGCCTGGATTTTTTCCTGCCGGATTGTTGGTTCCATAGGTGAAATTGAGTATTGCAAGCCTGATCCCATGGGCGTTTACCAGTAAAGGGTAGTTGTTTCTCAATGAAATGCTGTCGGCTGCTGCACCGCTATGTTTTACTCCAAGCGTGTCGTATACGTTGAGCGTGCGTGCGAGTCCACGTCTTCCCCTGTCGAGAATGTGGTTATTGGCGGTAAGCAGTACATCGACACCGCAGTCCTCTACAATGTAGCGTGCATATTCGTCTGGGGCGGAGAATGCGGGATATCCGCTGTATGGCTGACCGCCCAGTGAGAATTCCATGTTGGCTATGGCGATGTCCGCCTGTCTGAGTTCGTGTCTTATGCCTTCGAGGAAAGTCGTGCAGTCGTACTCAAGTTGCCTGCTGTGCATCATGACATCCCCTATTATGACCACGTTTACGGTATCCGTCCCATGGCCGATCGGCTTCGGGAACGGGACAGGGTATTCTTGAATCTGTGCGGCGGCAAGCGCACAAGTCAGCAGAGCTGCTGCTGATATTGGAAGTCGGATAATCATACTGTGGCAAATATAAGATAACTTCTGAAAGTTTTGCTAAATTTGCATCTTATGAATAAGTTGTCCATAGCGGTTCTTGTTGTGCTTACCCTTCCTTTGTTGAGCGGCTGCGATCTTTTCCGGAAGATGGCCGGCCGTCCGACGTCTGACCAGATTGAGGCGAAGAGGCTCTATATTGAGCAGCAGGAAAAGGGGCATCGCAACCGTCTGGATTCACTCAAGGAGATGCAGAAGCAGATTTCGGACTCTCTTGAAATACTCGATTCGATACGTTCAATCCGGAGTTCGGTGGTACAGGCACGCCAGCTCCCGGATGACGTCAGGTCTTCTCTTTCCAAGCGTTATTATGTGATCATAGGTGCGTTCGGCAATGCTGACAATGCTGCGAAATGTCTCCAGAATGCGGAGGAGAACGGGTATTCCGGTGTGAAGATAAAATACCTCAACGGATTCACCGCGGTAGGCATTTGCCCTTGTGATGAGCTTTCCGATGCTTACGCTTCGCTGCGTAAGGTGCGGGACAGCGGCTTCTGTACGGATGCCTGGATTTTGGAAAACGCGGGGCGATGAAGAGGCGGATTTCCATATTGCTGTTGTTGCTTCTTCCAGTTGTCTGTGCTTCAGCGCAGTTCGCTGGACCTAACCTGCAGGATCTTGATGACAGCGAGGTTGTGGCTGACATGAAGAAGCAGGTGGCTTACCTTTCTTCAGCAATGCTTGAGGGCCGCAAGGCCGGCTCAGAAGGGGAGAAGGATGCCGCGAGGTATGTGTCGGAGGTCCTTTCATCCTACGGCATAGACCTGCTCAGCGGTGAAGACGGGGAACTCTTTGGACTCAGGCAGGAGAACGGGGATACGCTCCGCTCCCGGAATGTGATAGGGTTCATTCCCGGTTATGATCCGGAACTCCGTGATCATTATATTGTGATAGGTGCCAGGCTTGACAACCTTGGGACAACGGAGATGACGGTGGACGGGGAAGTGCGCCATACTGTATACTATGGGGCCAACGGCAACGCTTCCGGTCTTGCCATGCTTATGCAACTGGCCCGGAAACTCAAGACCAACAGCGTGTTGCTGCGTCGTTCGGTGATAATTGCCGCTTTCGGTTCTTCACTTGAGATGGGCGCGGGGGCCTGGTATTTTCTCAACAGGTCTTTTGCCGGTGCGCCCAACATTGATGCCATGATCAATCTTGACATGCTGGGCACAGGTTCCTCCGGTTTTTATGCCTATACGGCTTCCAATCAGGATCTGAACGCTATCGTGACGAGGCTTTCAGGCACTTTGCAGCCTGTCCAGCCGAAACTTGTAACGCTTGAACCGGTCAATTCGGATCACAAGCTGTTTTACGAAAAGGGCATTCCGTCGATATTCTTCACCACCGGGATGTATCCGGAGTACAACTCCGCCAAAGACACTGCATCCGTGCTTGAGTATGATGACATGGAGCGTGAATTGGAGTATATCTACAATTTCACTCTTGAACTCGTCAACGGAGTCAAGCCCGAGTTCAGGGCGAAGGATGAGAGAGGCCGGAAGTACGTCAAGGACGAGTCCGTGGTGCCGTATTATGAGTGTGACGTGAAGCCGGTTTTTCTCGGATCTTCGGATCCGTCCGTATTCATGAGCAAATGGGTCTATGTCTACCTCCGTTATCCACGTGAGGCGGTCGAGGCTGGAGTGCAAGGGCGCGTCCTTGTGGACTTCGTGATAGACGAACGTGGCAAAGTGAAAGATGTCAAGGTGATACGTGGTGTGAGCGATTCTCTTGATGCGGAGGCTGTCAGGGTGATAAGTGCATCTCCTGACTGGAGACCGGCCCGTGTGCGCGGAAAGAAGGTCAAGTGCGAGATGTCGCTGTATGTGGATTTCAAACTGGAAAGAAGAAAATAAAGATATGGATTACGATTTCAAGTCAATCGAGAGCAAGTGGCAGGCCGTTTGGGCTGCGGAAAAAGAGTACAAGGTGACAGAGGACAAGTCCAGGCCGAAATGTTATGTGCTGGACATGTTCCCTTATCCTTCGGGAGCCGGACTTCATGTAGGACACCCGCTGGGTTATATCGCAAGTGACATCTATTCGAGATACAAGAGGCTGAAAGGCTACAATGTACTCCATCCTATGGGATATGATGCTTTCGGGCTTCCGGCAGAGCAGTATGCCATACAGACAGGTCAGCATCCGGAGGTGACGACAGAACGCAACATAGCCAGATACAGGGAGCAGCTGGACAGGATCGGCTTCTCGTATGACTGGGACAGGGAAGTGCGCACCTGCGATCCGGATTACTATAAGTGGACGCAGTGGGCTTTCCTGAAGATGTTCGACAGCTGGTATGATCCTGCGCAGGACAAGGCGCGTCCGATTTCGGAGCTCGTTGCCAAGTTCGAAACCACCGGGTATGAGGATGTGACCCCTCAGCTCTGGGCAGAAGCCTCGGAAAAGGAGAAGTCCGACATACTGATGAAGTACAGGATAGCATACCAGGGCGAGACATCTGTCAACTGGTGCGAAGGTCTGGGGACTGTGCTTGCCAATGACGAGGTCAAGGACGGCCTTAGCGTGCGCGGAGGCTTTCCGGTGGAGCAGAAGAAGATGACCCAGTGGCAGCTGCGTGTCTCCGCGTATGCGGAGAGGCTTCTTGACTCTCTCGATTCTCTAGACTGGACTGACTCGCTGAAAGAGATGCAGCGCAACTGGATAGGCAAATCGGAAGGTACGGAGATGGTGTTCGACACCGTTTGCGGTGACCGCCACCTGCCAGTGACCATCTTTACCACCAGAGCTGACACCATATTCGGCGTGACATTCATGGTGCTTGCACCTGAAAGTGAGCTCGTCGATCAGCTGACAGCTCCGGAATGTCGTGAAGAGGTGGAAAAATATATCGCTTATGTCAAGAAGAAGACTGAGCGGGAGCGTCTTTCTGAGACGAAGAGCGTTACAGGCGTGTTTACGGGTTCGTATGGAATAAATCCGCTGAACGGCAAGGAGGTGCCGATATGGATCTCCGAGTATGTGCTTGCCGGCTACGGGACGGGGGCCATCATGGCCGTGCCTGCCCATGACAGCCGGGACTATGCTTTTGCAAAAAAATTCGGTCTCCCGATCATCCCGCTGATTGAAGGTTGCGATGTGTCGGAAGAGAGTTTCGATGCTAAGGACGGCGTAATGTGCAATTCCGGTTTCCTTGACGGAATGCCGGTGAAAAAGGCCATCGAGGCGGCAAAGGATTATGTGGAGGCACATGGTTTAGGTCACCGCAAGACAAATTTCCGTCTTCGCGATGCGATATTCTCCCGCCAGCGCTATTGGGGTGAGCCGTTCCCGATTTATTACAAGGACGGCATACCGACACCTCTGCCGGAGTCTGAACTTCCGCTCAGGCTTCCGGAGATAGACTCTTTCAAACCATCTCCGGACGGACAGCCGCCGCTTGCGCGTGCGAAGGACTGGACATACAAGGGTTATCCGCTCGAAAAGAGCACCATGCCTGGATTTGCAGGATCGAGCGCATATTATCTGCGCTATATGGATCCGCACGATGACAAGGCTCTGGTGAGCATGGAGGCTGACGAGTATTGGAGAAATGTTGACCTCTACGTGGGAGGTACCGAGCATGCGACAGGGCATCTCATCTATTCCCGCTTCTGGAACAAGTTCCTCTTCGATCTCGGGTACGTATGTGAGGACGAGCCGTTCCGCAAACTGGTCAACCAGGGTATGATACAGGGCCGCTCCAGCTTTGTATACAGGATTGTTGGGACGAACAGGTTCGTTTCCTGCGGGCTAAAGGACCAGTACGACACCACGGAAATCCACGTTGACATCAATATCGTGCATAATGACAGGCTCGACCTTGAGGCGTTCAGGAAGTGGCGCCCGGAGTTCGCCGATGCCGAGTTCGTACTTGAGAACGGGGAGTATGTGTGCGGCTGGGCAGTGGAGAAGATGAGCAAGTCCATGTACAATGTTGTAAACCCTGATGTTATATGTGATACGTATGGTGCCGATACGCTGCGTCTTTATGAGATGTTCCTCGGTCCTGTGGAGCAGAGCAAGCCTTGGGACACCAAGGGTATCGACGGGGTGAACCGCTTTCTGAAGAAATTCTGGAGGCTTTTCTACGACAGGGACAAATGGCTCGTGACAGATGAGAAGGCTTCTGCCGCTGAACTCAAAGTGCTCCATAAGCTCATCGCCAAAGAGCAGGAGGACATAGAGAACTTCTCCTACAACACGACGGTCAGCGCGTTCATGATTGCGGTCAACGATCTCACGTCCATGAAATGCAGTAAGAAGGAAGTCCTTGAGAAGATGGTGGTGCTGCTGTGTCCTTTCGCTCCTCACATCAGCGAGGAACTCTGGCATGCTCTCGGACATACGAGGAGCGTTGCAGAGGCCTCTTTCCCTGAATACGTGGCAGCGTATGCCGCCGAGGACAATGTGACATATCCTGTCCAGTTCAACGGCAAGGTCCGTTTCACTGTAGACATGCCGAAAAGCGCTTCTCCGTCCGAGGTCGAGTCTAAGGTCCGGGCAATGGACCAGACGGCGAAATGGGCATCCGGGATGAACATCGTCAAGGTGATAGTCGTACCTGGAAGAATCATCAATATCGTATTGAAATAAATGCAACTGAAATTTGGAAAAATCGATGTGAAGAAGATCCTGCGGGACTACTTTATGTTGACTGTAGCCTGTTTCTTCTTCGCCATGGCCTGGGAGTGCTTCATGATCCCCAACGGCATGGCGGCCGGCGGGATGATGGGTCTGTGCACCATCATCCAGTATGCGACAGGTGGTCTGGTGCAGGCACAGTTCTCATACGTGGTCATCAATGCTGTCCTCATAATCATCGCTGTCCTTGTGATGGGTATAGGATTCGGCTTCAAGACCATCTATTGCATCATAGTCTCGACCTTGGCGATGGGGCTTGTCTCCAGGCTCCAGGCATTGCATTGCGTGCCCGGCGGCTTCTTCTATATTCAGGAACGGGTCCTCATACCGATTGTGGCCGGAGCATTCGAGGCCCTCGGGATTGGACTTGTACTGCGCTATGGCGGAAGTACTGGAGGTACTGATATCGTGGCACTTATGGTCAACAAGTATTGGCCTGTGTCTTTGAGTACTGCTTTTCTTGTGGCAGATCTGATCATCTGCTCGCTGCTGCTTTTCCTTCCGGGCAAAAATTTTTCGGACATGTGCTATGGTCTCGAAGAGGTATGTGTGTTCTCGATGCTGATAGACACGGTGGTAGGGGGAAAGCGCTCGTCCTACCAGCTCATGGTATTCTCGGAGAAGTACGGGGAAATTGCAGACCACATAATCAAGAATATGGATCGTGGTGTGACATTGCTCAAGGCGCAAGGATGGTTTACCAAGAAAGACAAGAACGTTCTCTATATCCTTATCAGCCAAAGAGAGTTGCCGGCGTTGACCAAAGTCATAAAGGATACTGATCCCAAGGCGTTCATGTCGGTGTCTCCGACCAACAATGTCTATGGCGAGGGCTTTGAGGAGATCAAAACCGGGGTGAAGTTCGGCAAAAAAAAGCAGTAGTCTATGCCTTTGATAAAAAGAACATTCTGGACTTGGGTCAAGGAGTATTCCCTGATCACTATAGGTCTGCTCGCATATACTGTAGGCTGGTCGCTTTTCCTTGTGCCGAACAATCTTATCGGAGGCGGGGTCACCGGTATTGCTTCCATCATCCAGTATGCTACTGGAATTAAGATCGGTTACAGCTATTTCGTGATCAATGCGATACTCCTTATCACATCGTTCTTCATCTTGGGGAAAGGCTTCGGTGGAAAGACTATCTATGCCATCATCTTCGCGTCTGCGTGCCTCAACTTTTTCCAGACAGCCATACCGCATGATATAGTTGAGATCCTCGCTCTCGGCAACGGGAAGCTCATGTGCACGATAATGGGCGGCATGATGGCCGGCCTCGGCATCGGGATGACGATGTCTCAGGGCGGAAGCACCGGAGGAACTGATATTATCGCGTTGATAGTGAACAAGTACCGCAATGTCTCCCCAGGAAGGATGATACTCATGATGGATGTGGTCATCATAACTTCATCTTTTTTCATCCCTTCCTACATGCCGGACGGTTCTCCGATGCCTTGGGCTGACAAGATCACGACGGTCGTGTACGGTTTCATCCTTGTACTCACCAACGGCACGGTTGTGGATCTCTATCTGTCGGGATCAAGACAGTCCGTCCAACTCTTCGTGCTGTCTTCCAAGTATGAGCAGATCGCTGACGCCGTGGTGAAGGACCTCCACAGGGGCGTGACGGTGCTTGATGGAAAGGGATGGTATACTAAGCACAGCGTGCAGGTCCTGATGATAATCACACGCAAGACGGATCTCAATATACTGTTGAAGTATATAAACAGCATAGATTCCAATGCCTTCATATCGGTCAATTCTGTGACAGGGGTCTATGGTCAGGGCTTCGATACCATAAAGGGTGATAAAAAAGATAAAAAGACCCCATAAAACATAAAAAAGTCAAGTCGAACCCGCGTTGATGATTGTCAGCGCGGGATTTTTAGTATATATTCGTTGCTGTCAATATGAAGTCAATGTCCGGTATCTGCTCAGTATTAATGGTGGTGCGCGTGCTGTCTGTGGCCTGCATGCTGGTGCCTGTCGCTGGTGTCCTGATCTGGCCTGAAGAAGGCATGGTCCTGGATACGGCCGTCTACTCTATTCTTGCTGCATCGATTCTTCTTGCCCTTCAGCCTCTTGCTGATGAGGGTTCCGGGACATGGCTTGTGTTTTCCGGGTTGATCCTGTCCGTGGAAGCCGTATTTTTCATCCTCGATTTCTCCCCGTCCTTTTATGTCTCGCTCTGCCTCATGCTGGTGCTCCTATATGACTTCCTCAGGTTTCTCGAGCATTGTTCGGTGATGCGCAATCTGTTCAAGCCGCAGTCGGTGTGGAGTGCGATAGAGTCGCATTCGAGGCTGCTGCTGTCTGTTGCCGTCTTTGTCGTAGTCCTTCCGATGAGGATTTTGTCTGGACGGCCGTGGGCGGTTTTGCCGGTGGTGCTGGTTGCAGCAGGACAGTATTCGGCCTTGTTTTACCGGTCGCTGTCAGGCAGGTGTCTCGTCCTGAGCGCCGGCAGGGAGCGGATTGTCAAGCAGATGATACGCAATGCGGCTGATATGTCGGAAGATGCTGTGAGGGGCGAAGATCCTGCGGAACTTGAAAAGATGCAGAAATTGTACGGCAGGGTCATGAAGATATTGGAAAACGGGAGGCCGTTCCTTGATCCTGACTATTCACTGCAGGATCTGGCCAATGCCGCCTTTACGAACAAGACGTACATATCCAAGACCATCAACACCATGGG
>CAKUYG010000090.1 GCA_934702165.1 uncultured Bacteroidales bacterium
GGATAAACCTGAAAGCAAGAGACAGCTCCAGGTCGCGCGCGAGCTGCAGCGCGACCTGTCAGAGATCATCCGCGGGCGTGGGATGGCCGCATTCGGCGGCTGCCTCGTGACGGTGAGTGAAGTGAGGGTCAGCCCTGACCTTAGCATTGCCAAGGTCTACGTCAGCGTTTTCCCTTCTGACAAGGCGGCTGATGTGATGAGACGCCTCGAGGAGGAGAAGCGCTCTTTGAGGGGTGCTTTGGGGCGTGAGGTGGCCTCGCAGCTGCGTATCGTGCCGGAGATAAATTTCTATCTTGACACGACACTGGATTATGCCGAGCACATTGATGAACTTCTGAAGAAGTAGCATTTGGATGCGGGACTGTTCATAGCCTTCCGTTACCTGTTCGCCAAGAAGTCGCACAATGTCATCAATGTGATTTCTGCGATCAGTGCTGCCGGCATAGCCGTCGGGACCGCCGCATTGATCCTTATCCTTTCGGTCTACAACGGGTTTGACGGCATAATACGTGCGAACCTCTCGGACCTGTCCCCCGATCTGCTGGTCAGGTCCGAGGGGGCTTCTCTTTTTCCTGCGGATTCTTCAGTGTTCAGCTCTCTGGAGTCTGACGGCCGAGTGAAGAGCGTGTCGCGTGTGCTGGAAGAGAATGTCTTCATCACATACGGGGACAAGCAGGGGATAGCCGCGGCAAAGGGCGTGGACAGCGTATACGAGGAGGTCTCCCCTCTGTCCCGGCATATCACCGCCGGCAATTTCTCGTTGCACAAAGGGGAACTGGAATTGGTGTCGGTAGGGGCCGGTCTGGCCTACGACATGGGTGTCAACCCACGTTTCCTAGAGCGCCTCGTGCTCCATTATCCGAAGAGTGCGGCTGTAAGTCCTTTACTCGGTCCGGCGTCCGCGATGGGGAGCGAGAGCCTGGTCGTCGGGAGTCTGTTCAGCATAAGCTCCGCCGCTGACGCGTCTTTGATTGTGGTCCCGATAAGGGCCATGCGCCGTCTGCTCGGCAGGGGTGACGAGGATGTCGTGTCCGGGCTGGAACTGCGTGTTGAAGACGGTGTAGACATTTCGCGTCTGAGAAGCGAACTGGCTTCAGCCTTCGGACCCGGATTCAAGGTGGAGGACCGGTACATGCAGAACAGTTCCCTCTATAAGATGATGAAATATGAGAAGATGGCCATATTCACGATTCTGCTGTTCGTGGTCATCATCGTGGCGTTCAATGTCTTCGGCTCTCTCTCCATGCTGATTGTGGAGAAAGGAGATGATATCTCCATGCTCCGTGCCATGGGGGCGCGGGGGGCGTTTGTCCGCCGTGTTTTTCTCCTCGAAGGCTGGATGATATCTCTCTGCGGTCTGCTTGCGGGGCTTGTCTGCGGGGTGGGTCTTGCTCTGGTCCAGCAGTATTTCGGTATCATCAAGATGCCAGGAGGTTTTTTCATACAGGCTTACCCGGTTCAGCTGCAGCTGCAGGATGTACTGCTGACAGCTGTCGGGGTTGCGCTTATCGGATTTGCTGTCGCATTCATCTCGTCTTCAAAGCTGGAGCGTTCGGCTTAAGCGGAAAAACACTATATTTGCACTTTGTCCGGAAATGGAAGAAAAGAAGTTATATCCTCTGAAGTTCTGCGTCCTGCAGGATGATTATTCGTGGGGCTCGGAAGAGTTCCTGCTTGCCGACCTCGGCTATCGCGACTCACTGGTGCGCAGCGGCTGGCTGGCCGGCAACAGCATAGGTGAGCTGATGGACACATACATCGACCGTATTCCCGGTGAAAAGGTATATGACTTCTATGGACGGCAGTTTCCGCTTACGGCCAGAAGGCTGAAGGTAAAGGGACGCATGCCGCTGCGTGTCAGCCCGGGGGACGAGGTTGCTGGACAGAGATATGATCTTCTGGGCAAGGAAAAGCTGTGGTACGTGCTGCGGGCAGGCAAGGACGCGAGGATAGCCGCCGGTTTCCGCAGGGACTGCGACGCATCGGAGTTCTACTCCGCGTGCGGGGACGGGAGCGTTGAGAATCTTCTCAACCTTGTGGCCCCTTATGCCGGACAGAGCCTGCTGATACCTTCCGGCACGCCTCACGCCGCATTCGGGGATGTCGAGATCATGGAGATAGGGGAGTCTTCCCCGCTTGACTTCTGCCTCTGCGGATGGGGTGAAGAGGTCTCAGGGGAGGAGTTCGACACCTCGCTGACCATCACTGACGCCTTGGATTTCATCACGTATACCAGGTTCTCTACTGTGCATCCTTCCGGTGACAGGCTTGCCTGCTTGCCGCAGTTCATAATTGACAGGATGTCCCTGCCGGAGGCGGTCCGGGTCCGCAGCGGGGAGGATAATCCGTTCACTCTATGCTATTGTGTGGACGGCGCTTTCTTTGTGCAGACGCTTGGCGGCGGGCAGAAGGCTGATTATCATGTGGAGAAAGGGGAGCTCCTGCTTGTGCCAGCCGAATGCGAGGATTTCGCCATGGTGCCGGAAGACAGGGACACCGTGCTTCTCTGCAGCACAGTAGACCGTGTGGAGCCGGACAGGTACATAAACCCTGATGTGGAAGCGAAGCTTCCTGAAGATGAATAAAATATGAAAGGTGTAAAAATATTTCTCGCGGACGGGTTCGAGGACATAGAAGCCCTTGCCGTCTGTGACATACTCCGCCGCGGCGGAGTTGAGGTAAAACTTATCTCCGTAGGGGATTCCGCCCGTGTGAGGTCATCCCACGGGGTGGAAGTGACCCCAGACGGGCATCTCGGTGATGTGGACCGCTCTACGGAAGGCACATGTGCCGACGATGTCATGATTTTCCCGGGCGGTATGCCTGGATCCTCGACTCTCGCTTCCTGTGCGGTGCTGACTGATATGATGAAGGCGCATTATGAGGCCGGCGGAACTGTCGCTGCGATATGTGCTGCCCCCGGGCTTGTGCTCAGCCGGCTGGACGGATTGCAGGGGGTGAAATTCACGTGTTTCGACGGATTCGAAGACAGGCTCCAGGCCAAGGGCGCGGAGTTCACACCGGTGCCTTATGTGGTCTGCGGACGCATCATCACCGGGCGCTCTGCAGGACACGCTCCCGCTTTCGGGCTTGCCATACTGGAATATCTGCGTGGTGAGAAGGTGGCCTCCGAGGTCCGCCACGCTCTTTACCTCGATTGATCATGGAGAGCGTCAGGCTTGACAAATACCTGTGGGCCATCCGTGTCTTCAAGACCAGGAGCGATGCCACGGAAGCATGCAACGGCAACAAGGTGCGCCTGTCCGGTGTGCCGGCAAAGCCGTCCAAGCCGGTCAAGCCGGGAGATACTATAGAAGTTCGCAAGGGTTCAGCCCTGTTCACCTACAAGGTGCTGCAGCTCACGGAGTCGCGCATGGGGGCCGCATTGGTCCCTCAGTATGCGGAAAACCTCACTCCTGATTCTGAACTTGAGAAGCTTCACGCCCCGAAGGAGACCATCGTGCTCCAGAGGGACAGGGGTGCCGGACGTCCCACCAAAAAGGACAGGCGCCAATTGGATGAACTTATGGACAATTTGGACTATTAACGAAAAACAGACTTTCAGACTATGTGTGGAATTGTAGGATACGTGGGAGGCAGACAGGCTTACCCGATACTTATCAAAGGCTTGACCAGACTTGAATACAGGGGCTACGACAGTGCCGGGGTAGCTCTTATCAACGATGACGGCAATCTGGTCATATACAAGACGAAAGGCAAGGTCAAAGACCTTGAGAGAGTGGCTTCCGGCAAGGATGTCAGCGGCAACATCGGGATCGCGCATACCCGTTGGGCCACCCACGGCGAGCCGAGCGATGCCAATGCCCATCCGCATTATTCAGAGAACCACAACCTTGCCATAATCCACAATGGCATCATCGAGAATTACCTCTCTTTGAGGACGGAACTTGAAAGGAAAGGCTACCACTTCGTAAGCCAGACCGACACTGAAGTGGTCATCCAGCTTGTGCAGTATATGATGGACTCTCACGGTATAAGTGTGGAGGAGGCCGTTCCGCTGGCTTTGCGCAATGTTGTAGGCGCTTATGCGATAGTCATAGTCAACAAGAACGAACCTGACAGGATGATAGCGGCCCGCAAGGGCAGCCCTCTTGTGATAGGAGTCGGAGAGGACGAGTATTTTGTGGGTTCGGACGCTTCCCCTATAATCGAGTTCACCAACAAGGTGGTTTACCTCGACGAGGGGCAGATCGCGTATATCCAGCGTGGCAAGGATTTGCGCATCACGGATCTCAAGAGTGTGGAGCAGACACCGGTCGTGCGCGAACTCGAGATGAGCCTCAGCGAGATAGAGAAGGGCGGATATCCGCATTTCATGCTTAAGGAGATCTTCGAGCAGCCGCGCACCCTGCGCGCTTCTATGCAGGGCAGGCTTCATCCTGATCTCGGTACGGTCAAACTCTCCGGCATCATAGACAACCGCGAGCGCATCCTCGGGGCGAAGCGATTCGTGATCTGTGCCTGCGGCACCTCATGGCATGCAGGGCTCATCGGAAAATACATCATTGAAGAGCTTACCCGCATCCCGGTGGATGTGGAATACGCCTCCGAGTTCCGCTACCGCAAACCGGTGATTTTCCCTACGGATGTCGTCATCGCCATATCGCAGTCAGGGGAGACTGCCGACACTCTCGCCGCCATCAAGCTTGCCAGGGAGTCCGGGGCCTTCCTCTTCGGCATCTGCAATGTGGTCGGATCATCCATCGCGCGGGAGACGGACACCGGTTGCTACACGCATATCGGACCTGAGATCGGAGTGGCGTCCACCAAGGCTTTTACGGCCCAGGTGACAACGCTTTTCCTCATCGCGCTCAGCATCGCAGAGCAGCTCGGCACCGTCTCCGACGAGAGGCGCGCACAGCTGGTCAACGAGCTTCAGACCATCCCGGACAAGATTTCCAAGATCCTAGAACACGACTCCGAGATAGCCGAGCTTGCCAAGGTTTTCACTTATGTCCGCAACTTCCTGTATCTTGGAAGAGGATATAACTATCCTGTGGCTCTTGAGGGAGCGCTCAAACTCAAGGAAATCTCCTACATCCACGCTGAGGGCTATCCTGCAGCAGAGATGAAGCATGGCCCTATCGCCCTCATCGATGAAGAGATGCCGGTGGTGGTGATCGCACCGAAGCGTGGCCACTACGACAAGATACTCAGCAATATCCAGGAGATCAAGGCCCGCAAGGGGAAGATCATCAGCATCGTCACGGAAGGGGACAAAGATGTGAGCAGCATTTCGGACTGGTGCTTTGAGATACCGGACACGGAGGAGTGTTTCGTGCCGATACTCTCGGTCGTCCCTCTCCAGCTGCTCGCATATCATATAGCCATAGCCAAGGGACGTGATGTGGATCAGCCACGCAACCTTGCCAAGTCGGTGACAGTAGAATAATCAACTTAGTTTAACACTTATATTTATTATGAGAAAGAAGATTGTAGCAGGCAACTGGAAGATGAACACCATCAAGCCTGAAGGAGTTGAACTTGCGAAGGCGGTTGCTGAGAAGTCGGCTGCCGTGCCGGAGAATGTCGGCCTCATCGTGGCCCCTCCTTTTACTCACCTCTGCGCAGTTGGCAAGGCACTCGCAGGTTCCCGCGTGGAGCTTTCTGCCCAGAACTGTGCTGATCATGTAAAGGGTGCATATACCGGAGAGGTGTCTGCCGATATGGTCAAGGCCGTAGGTTGCCAGTGGACCATCCTCGGACATTCCGAGCGCCGTCAGTACTACGGGGAGACGGACGAGAAGCTTGTCGTGAAGGTGAAGCTTGCTCTTGAGGCCGGACTCGGCGTCATCCTCTGCGTAGGTGAGAACCTTGAGGAGAGAGAGGCAGGGAAGCACTTCGACGTGTGCTCCGCACAGATAAAGAATGTCCTCTACAATTTCACTGCGGAGGATATGAAGAAAGTCATTGTAGCGTATGAGCCTGTATGGGCTATCGGCACCGGAAAGACCGCTACTGCAGAGCAGGCCGAGGAGATCCATGCACATATCCGCAGGGTGCTCGCTGAGAAGTTCGGGGAGGCTGTAGCCGAGGACACCACCATTCTCTACGGCGGGTCCTGCAAGCCTTCAAACGCAAAAGAACTCTTCGCTCAGAAGGATATCGATGGTGGTCTTATCGGAGGTGCAGCCCTCAAGGCTGATGACTTTATCCAGATAGCCCTCTCATTCTAAGACGGAGATGCTCACGCCTATACGGCCTGAGCTGCTCCACAGCCACAGTTTCTCACCCTCGGTCCTGATGACCTCGAGGGTGAGATTTTTTCTTGTCAGGATGTCCGTCTCCGTGGTCCATGTGAGGTCCGCCTTGACTGTCTCCCCCTCGTATGCAGGTGTGCAGTCCATCCTCACTATGAAGAAGTCGGACATGTTGTCAGTGTATGCGCGGAACTCGCTCCTGGTTCTGTTGTATGACATCTGGCAGGTGAGCGGGTCGTAGCGGAACGGCACATCACGTCCCACCTGGATGAGCAGATCCTCTGTCTGGGAGAACGCCCGCATATATTTCTCCGGTGTGCAGCCATGCAGAGTAAGCGTCAGGACTGCGATTATCACTGCAATGTGCTTTCTCATAGCATTATATCCTTTATGAGTATGTCGGTGCTGCCATCTTCGCACAGCACTTCGGCCTTGAGCCTTCCTTTCTCTGTGACTGTGTAGTAGCCGTCGGCCCCGGGTGTTATCCTGCGTCCGTTGAAATACCATTTGACTTCTGATGCGTTCGGGGCATTGAAAACCCTCAGCGGGATTCTTGCACCTTTTTCGAAGCGGCCGTCAGCTTTGCGGTCGCTACCCTTGAGGTATATGTACGGGTGGCTGTCGTTGCGGTAGACTTTTGTGACGAAAGACGAGCTTATCGAAAATGAGCCGCCCCGGGCGTATTTCACCCTTATCGTAAAATTGTATGGGGTCTGTGGGGAGAGGCCTTCAAGTGTCCAGCTCACGGCATCGCGGGAAGCGGTGGTGCTGAAACTACCGCGCTGGGAGTTCCAGCTGATCTCATAGCCCTCTATTTCTCCCATACTGCCATCAGTTCTCCAGCTTATTATGGCCGCATCCTGGAACACCGTGCATTTTTCCATGGCAAGCGGTTCCTTGACTTCGAATGACACGCTCCCGTCCGGGTTTGTGCGTATTCCTGTCAGAGCGATCGGTGAAGTGCTGCCGTCCTGGAATCTGAACGCCGGGGTGGTGTCCGATCCGAAACTGTCAAGCCCTCCTTGCGGGAAATAAAGTCCGTCACCGTCAGTATCCGGGACCAGCAGCTGTGCGCACTGCCTGTCGGGGCGGCAGTTGACCTGGGAGAACTCCCATCGCTCGCGGGCGGTAAGGTCCCTCTTGTAATAGTCCGACCAGCCTGCATCGTTTCCGGATCTGTCGATGTGGTATATGGCCAGTCCCTTGCCTTCTCTGCATTCGAAGAGGAAGAATTCGTCCTGATCAGTTCCTGCCGCCTTGAAATATTCTCCAGAGCGGTTCAGGGGTTTCAGTGTGTGGCTGCCGGCTGTCAAGGCCATACTTTTGCCTTTACCGAGGATTTCCAGGTCCACTGCGCAGAAATCCGGCACCTCATCGTTCTTGCAGCCATTGTCCATGATGCCGGTATTCCGGAGCCCTTCCGCGGTACCGCCGCTGCCCTCACCATCGGTATCATAGAGGTCGGCAAGTCCCAGATAATGGCAGAACTCATGGCAGAATATTCCGTGTCCCGCCTCTTTTGGAGAGTCCGTATTGTCCAGAGTAAGTTCGGTGCAGACGCAGAAACTGTTGATTGTCTGTCCTCCTGCTTCGATGGTGCCGCCGTGGTCTTTAAGTCTCCCGTGCTGCGGCCAGATCCACTCTTCCCCGGCTCCGTCCGCTTCGCTCAGCCCTGCGGTGATGATGAACACATTGTCTACGCTTCCGTCTTGATCGTTGTCATAGGGAGAGAAGTCGAGTCCGCTTTTTGAGCAGGCGTACCTTACGGCCTCATGCAGCAGAACATCTTGTCTGTCGGAATAGTTGGCGCCATAGTATGATACGGGCTTTGGGAGAGTAATCACTGGCACCAGGTCAAAGCGGTACTCATCTTCAAGTCCAGGTTGTGAATTGAAATAGTCCTCGGCCTGCTGTACTGTCTGTCCGAGCTGTTCAACTGTGCATGTGAAATCCCTGTCCTCGAACTGGACGGGAATCACCACCATCCTGAAGACGGTGAGTAGGGTTGCGACGCAGAAATTCATCCGGTAAAGGTTTCAGCGTGCATAGATAGTGAGAATTTCTGAGAAAAGCAAAGGGCCGGTCACCCTCACGGCTCCCGACCCTTAGACGTGTACTAAAACCTAAACCTGCAACATAGATGCAGGAGGTTCAGCCGACGTTGCATCATGACGAAAGAAAATGATTATTTCTTTGTCTCAGCAACTGAAGCTTTGCGGAACTCCTTGAGATCTTTCATGAGATCGAGAGCGGCCTTGCGTGCGCGTGCGCCTGCTGCTTTGTTGC
>CAKUYG010000091.1 GCA_934702165.1 uncultured Bacteroidales bacterium
GAAGGTGACCTGCATAGATTCTCCTTTTTTAAAGCTCTTTGATATATGACAGGAACTCGCTCCGTACCCGGGCGCTCGTCCTGAACGCCCCTGTCAGGCAGGTGGTGGTCATCACGCCGCTCTTGCGGGCGCCGCGCCCCTCCTTGCACAGGTGTCTTCCTTTCATCATCAGAGCCATACCGCGAGGCGGGTTCTCGTCTCCGAGGGCTTCCGTGAGCATGCCCACCACATCATGTACCAGCCTCTCCTGGACCTGTAGGCGGGAGGAGCAATAGTCCACTACGCGGCCTATCTTGGAAAGTCCCAGGATGCGTCCTTTCGGGTTGGGCAGATAGGCGAACCAGTATTCTCCGAAAAAACTGCGGCAGTGGTGCTCGCACACAGAGTAGAAAGTGCCGCTGTCCACCACCATGTCATCGTATATGATGCCGTCCTGACCGTTGGGAAAAGTCGTGATGAGCGGAGCCTCTGCCGGGTCGTAGCCCCGGAAAATCTCCTTGAACATACGCAGCATCCTGTCCGGAGTGCCCTGCAGACCGACCCTGTCCGGGTCTTCTCCTATATATTCCAGCAGTTCACGGATGTCCTGCCGGGCCTGTTCTTCTGTGATCATTGTCCGTCTAGATAATAACGGTCCAAAATTCGGCATAAAAATCAAGATTGTCAAACGGGCGCCGTGGAAAACGTTTGTTTTGGCAGGTATGTCCCGGTACAGAATCGGGCCTTCTGCTGTACGGGAGGCACTTGTTGGTCGTCCCAGGCGCATTCGGTACGGGAAAAGGCCGTTTCCCGTACAAAACGGCCCACAAAGCAACGTTGGTACGGGAAAGGCGGGGTCTGCCGTACCGAAGTGAATGTCCCTCCCTCAAGAAGGTCTCGAACTATAGGTCATGGGCTGTCACGGAATTTCAGTGTAACAGGTGGATGCGTGAGCCATTGAAGCGCATCGCAGGTGGGAGCGGATTCCGGCATTTAGGCTCACACCTGAACTGGGCACATGCCCTGCGAGCCTCTCTGTGGCATATCGCTTCGACAGGTAGGAGCCCTTTTGGGAAAATCCGCTCCCACCTGTCCTCCGGTACAGAATCGGGGCTACTGCTGCACGGGACACGTTTCTGAAGCGGTGCTGTACAAGCGGGGGCTTTTCTGTACGCGGGGTTTGCAATAATCTCAAAAAGGTGTAATTTTGCAAGGGTGAATAATCTCAAAAAGGTGAAATGTTAAAAAGGAAAGCTGCCCCACCGATGGTGAAAGCGTGGTTTGACTTATATCTTGAAGACATCGACACCCTGCTTGAAAACATCCAACTGCATTATAAGAAAAGATTATTCCCCCGCAAATCAATCATCATATTCGATGAAGTTCAAGCATGTCCGAGAGCCAGGGAGTCAATCAAAACGCTTGTCGCAGACGGACGGTTCGATTATTTGGAAACCGGATCCCTGATCTCCATCAAGAAGAATGTCAAAGGCATCTTGATTCCTTCGGAAGAAGATTCCGTTGAGATGTTCCCACTGGATTTTGAAGAATTTTTATGGGCAATGGGAGAGGAAATGTTGATGCTGCACATCAAAAAACAGTTCAACACGCTGAAACCCATGGGAGACTTCCATCGCAAAACTATGGATTATTTCAGAAAATATCTGGTTGTCGGTGGCATGCCGCAGGCTGTCAACACCTATGTCGAATCAAGGGATTTCAATAAAGTTGACGATGTAAAACGGCAGATCTTGAAATTATACAGAAATGACATTCGAAAATATGCTGATAATTATGAGACCAAAGTTACCGCAATATTCGATGAGATTCCTTCACAGCTGTCGAAACACGAAAAGAAATTCCGGCTTGCCTCTCTTGATGATGATGCGAGGATGCGCGGGTATGAAGATGCTTTCTTCTGGCTCGCCGATGCTAAAATAATAAATTGTTGCTACAATGCCACTGAGCCGAATATAGGTCTGCGTCTGAATGAGGAAAGGACCACCCTCAAGTGTTACATGGCAGATACCGGCCTGCTGCTGAGCCATACTTTCAATGCAAGGGGGCTCATGTCCGGAGAAATCTATCAGAAATTGATGTTCGGAAAGTTGGAAATCAATGAGGGTATGCTTGTTGAAAACATTGTAGCACAGATGCTGAAAAGCAGCGGACACAGATTGTTTTTTTACAGCCGCAGTGATGTAAACGCTGAAAACCGGATGGAGATAGATTTTCTGATACAGAAAGAAAACGTTACCAGCCGACACAATATTTCTCCCATTGAAGTCAAAAGTGGAGAACGGTACACCCTTTCTTCCTTGAAAAAATGCATCGACAAATTCGGGGAGTACCTTTCCTCACCCTATGTCCTGCACTCTAAAGATTTAAGGCAGGAGAACGGAATAGTTTTCCTGCCACTATATATGACATCGCTGCTATAGAGTCATGACACCGGTATGCCGTCATAGTCGGCTCCACTCTTCCGTGTTGGATGCACGTGCCGGGCGCAGCCGACCCGTTTCTTCTCAGGTGGGAGCATAAATGCCGGAATCCGCTCCCATCTGGAAAAAGAATTTCTTGCAAAAGTTGCACTAAGTGCTCACCTTTGCACGGTGATGCAGACAAAGACAGACATAGCGGTGATCGGGGCCGGGGCGGCGGGATGCTTCTGTGCCATAGAACTGAAGCGCCTGCACCCCAGTCTGTCGGTCTCCCTGTTCGAGGCCGGCAGGGTGCCCATGGCCAAACTCGCCCTCACCGGAGGGGGAAGATGCAACCTCACCAACAGCTTCGCCGAGGTGCGCAACCTTTCTGAAGTATACCCCAGAGGGGAGAGGCTGATGAAGCGGGCGCTCAAGGAGTTCGGCCCGGAGGACACTATGCGCTGGTTTGAAAGGGAGGGCGTCAAGCTGGTGGTGCAGGAAGACGGATGTGTGTTCCCGCAGAGTCAGGATGCGATGCAGATTGTGCGTGTGCTGGAGAATTTAATCCATAGTACAGGGGTCGAACTTGAGTGTAACAAAAAAGTTACCGCCATCTCTCCGCTGTCTTGTGAAAGCGGGCCCGAAGGCGGGTCTTGCATTGAATTTTCCGATGGGGCCATGGTCAAGGCCAACAAAATTGTTTTCACGATAGGAGGGTGCTCTGCTCTGTCCTTGGAAAAGATTCTGCCTCAAGGGATTGAGATTGTTCCGACAGTGCCGTCTCTGTATACGTTCAAGATTGCGGATGAGCCGTTGCACGCTCTTATGGGGGCGGTCGCACCACGGGTTTCTCTTGCCATCGCCGGCACTTCTTTCCGGTCGGAAGGGATAGTTCTGATCACGGATTGGGGTGTCAGCGGACCCGCAACACTGCGGCTCTCTTCTTATGCGGCACGGTACCTCGCGGAGAGGGAATACAAGGCCGGACTTGTCGTGAATTGGCTCGGCATCAGTGAAGCTCAGGCACGTGCAACTCTCGCCGGGCTTGCAACCGCGTCCCCCAATAAGTTCATCGCCAACACGCCGCCGGAGGGAATCCCGGAGCGGCTGTGGAAATATCTTGTACGCCGCTGCGGACTGAGGGATGATCTCCGTTGGGCGGAGCTTGGCTCGAAGGGGCTCAACCGTCTGGTCGGGAGGCTCACGGCGGATGAATACAGGATAGATGGCAGGGCAAGGTTCAAAGAAGAGTTCGTCACCTGCGGGGGTGTCGCCCTGTCCGGGATAGATCTCCAGACTCAGCAGAGCAAACTTTATCCGGGCTTGTATTTTGCAGGTGAAGTCCTTGATGTCGATGCCGTCACCGGGGGATTCAACCTGCAGGCCGCATGGTCCATGGGATGGCGGGTGGCACGGAAAACAGTTGCTTATGAAAAGAAGCTGTAGAATATTTTTACTTTGCCTGGCAGTGTGCGGTCCGGCCTTTTCATCATGTGTCAACAGAGACGTGTCAAAGCGTCTCAGTGATATCGATTCGTATATCTCGGATCATCCGGACAGCGCCCTCATGACGCTCCGGAACATTGACAGCACAAAACTCTACGGTGCCAAGCAGAAAGCGTACTATTCGCTGCTCATGTCCATGGCATTTGCCAAAAACGATATAGACACCGACGACCTGTCAGTCTCGACACCGGCCGTGAAATACTATTCTCGGCACGGCTCTAAATATGACAAGATGAGAACGGCGTTTTACCGTGGACAGCAACAGTATAATGGAAATCAGTATGACGATGCCGCCATATCATATCTCCGAGCTCTTGATTATGCTAAACGTCTTGAAGATCTTGAGTTTCAAGGGCTATCCTATGGTTCTATAGCCGAAGTATATAGCGCAACATACAATTATTACGAAGCACTTTCTTATCTTGACCGAGCCGAAAATTGTTTTCGCTCTAACGGAGACAGTAGTAGACTGAATATCACAATCTGCAAAAAAGCGAGACAATTCGGTAACATGCACCTGTTTAATGAAGCTGATTCATTATACGAATCATTGATTGCCGCTCCTGACATCTCGGAGCAATTGCGCCGGACATCCCTTTCCTGCTATGCCCACAGTCTCGCGGCAAGGCAGGAGCATGACTACAAAAAGGCTGGCGAACTGTACCGTGAGTTGCTCGCACAAGGCAAGGGACTTGACTCCCGGAGTGATTGGGGCGCGTATGCCTGCTGTCTCGAAGCTTCCGGGGACACGAAAAATGCTGATTCTATAATAAGGCAACTGGAGAGATTCGGGGACGAAAGCCTCAACTTCTGGAAAGCCCGAATTCTAGAAGAACGGGGACAATATAAAGAAGCTCTCGCTTGTCGCGATGCCATGTTGTCAACCGCCACGATAAAACAGGCATTCTCTCAATCCGCAGCCATAGGCCTAAGAGACTATTACCATATTCAAGCCGAGTCTGTGGCAAAAGAATCAAGAATCCAGAAGTTACTGATATTGTTGGGTATAATTACATTCCTCTTAGTTGGGTTGATAGCATGGATTCTTTACAACAGGCAGCATAGGAAAGATCTTGAAGAACGGGAAAGACTGCTTGGTGCCGCTGAAGCCGCTCGCCGCGATTTGTCCGAATCCATCTCGCAGCAGCATGGCATCAAAAATAGTCTCGCAAGTCTCAAAGCAGACTATATGAGAATTTACAGGACTCAATTCTCCCAGCTCGCAGAACTGTACGAGCTCGTACGAGCTGAGGAGATACGAGCGGAAAAGAAGTCCTCCAGACCAGAGGAAGCGGTATATAATAAAATCAAGGGAATCCTTAAGGATATTAACTCTGATGAAGATGGGCAGATGAGGTTCGAAGCACAAATAAATTCTAAGATGGGGGATGCGATGGCGCATTTCCGAGAGGATTTCCCGAAGATGAATTTTGAGGACTGCAAGTTCATAAGTTGTGTCTTCGCAGGCTTCGATGGCATCACGCTGGCTCAGATATTTGGCTCCACACAAGCTTCCGTAAGGATGAAGAAGTCCAGATTAAAAAAGAAGATTGAAGATTCCACCTGTCTCCGCAAGGACGAGTACTTGCGCCTATTCTGACCTCACCTGTTACACTGAAATTTCACGACCGCCCTCTGAGACCATTCTGAGGGCGTTTTTTGGCTCTTCTGTGTTATACCGGAAATTTGCATTTTAACAATCCTCCACCGTAACTTTGCCCCGAAAACAATCTGAGTTGTTATGAACAAAATACTTCATCCTTTCTTCATCGCATTAGTCCTATTTGTTGCTCCTGCTGCCTTTAGTCAAGAGCCGATAGAGGAAGTGGTTATTACCCCACCGGTCAAAGAAAGCCCGGGTTTTAATGCACCGGAGCTTATACCGATTCAGGTATACCTTTGCCAAGATCAGAAGATTCTGATCGTCCCACGAATGCCGCTCGGAGCAGCGACGGTTTGTTTGGAGAATCTTGATACCGGGTCTTCGGACAACCATGTATTCATTCTCGATGAAGCTACAATTATACCTGCGCCATCGAATTCCGGAAGATACCGGATACTTCTGACTCTGCCGAACGGGCGTTCGTATCACGGAGAATTTGAGACAAACTAACCTTCTATCATATAGTGAAAACAACACCATTCATTTTGCTCGTCATGGCAGTGCTCGCGCTGCTGGTATTGTGTCTCTGCGGATGCAGCAAGGATGAGTTCGGACCGGGACAAGGGAAACTGACCGTGGTCTTCACGCACCCTCAGGACAAAGACATGCCTGTCTGGATCCATCCCTACGGCGAGACAAATTCCGCCATTCACTGCCCTTGGCTATGATTGGTGACAGAAGTGCTATGGCGTCCCCGCTACACCGCAAATTTGCTTTTTTCCTCTGTTCTTCCCAACTTTGCAAGAATCAGAGTAACAACTATTTTGAAACCAAATGTTTAACTAAAAACAACCTACATCATGAAAGAAAAAACCAAGATGTTCTTGGGTGCCGCGATGTTGACGGCATCACTTATTACGCTAATCCTCTCCTTATGCGTCCTTGGAGAGACTAAGGCTTCGGCTTATTCCAACGAACTCCCTGGCCAGGAGCGGTTCCGTCACCCCCAAGCCGTATGGTGTGCTGGAGGCGGTTGGGTCATCCGTGCAGGCTGCTGTTATGGCAGTGAAAGTTGTTCGAACATGAACCCATGTAAAGGCAAGTCTTTTTCTTGTGACGGTAACAGTTGGTATTAATACAGATTACAATGAAAAAACTACTACTTATTTTCAGTGCTGCGGCACTGCTCTGCTCATGCGGTGGTAACAGCAATTCTGTTTCGGATGCTGTAACCCTGAATATTGTCGACAGTACGGAAGAAGTCTCCTCGTTGGATTCGTACATTGAAGACATGACAGCGATCCGGCTTGACTCCAAAGCCCAGATTGTAATGTCCCCCAACAAGTTGCTCATACACAGAGATGAACTTATACTTCTATATGCCGGGAAAGTCTCCGTTTATGGAAATGACGGACAATTCATCCGAAATATAGGAAGAATCGGCAACGGCCCGGGAGAATACCTGCACCTGCAGGACTGCTGCATCAGTCTGGACAGCAAAGAATTGTTCTGTCTCAACCACACCAATGAAGTGTTGCGTTACTCGTTGTCCGACGGGAGTTTTGTCGGGAAAACACCGACCGGCATAGCAGGAATAACAGCCTCTGCAATATTTCCAGATGCCGATGGAGGGTTCTATCTGTTTTTTGCCAACCCGTCAGAAGCGGATCTTGCAAACTTCGAAAAAGAGTTTCTCTGCCTGAGGCGGTTCAGCGCTGACGGCCGCGAAATCGAAGCTATGCTGCCTCGCGATGACTTCAACATCAACATGGGGTTCGCCTCACCGTCAGTGCAGATTGCTGACAACGGATACGTGCTCTCTTATCGTCCGGGCAGCGGACTCGCATACGAGTTTTCCGATGGCTCGATGACATCATTTGCCGATATAAGCCTCGGGGCAAAGGGGATTCCGGCAAGGGAAGCGGTGAAAGATGGCGGAAACCCTTGGAACATGATCGGGGACATTTTCATGGCGGAATATTATAAATGTCCATCCTCCGCCTGCCGGACCTCGGGAAGTTATTATTGCTCCGCTTTCGGCAAGGATTCTTCGGTATGGAATTTTGTACTTGGATCATCTTCGCTGCGAGGCATCCGCTGGCCTTCCATCGGTGACGGAGCCCAGCCGATGCATGCCATCGCCGCAGACAAAGATTACCTCTATTTCTGCTATGCAGAAACCGGGGCATCATCACCGGATGAAGTATCAGACCCTCTTCAGAAAGCCATAATCTCAAGACTCGGCCTTGTCCTCGGCGAAAATGACAATCCCGCGATAATCAAGGTCAAATTCAAAGAACTATGAGGAATGCCTCAGCCTCATGGGTAGCTATATTGTATGGTTTGACCATTGTCATCTTGTTTTCAGTTATCGCCCTACAACATAGGGCGATAACCTTATGCAAGGATGAAATGGGCAGGACGTCACAAGATGGTCTATCTGAATATGTCCTATACTCATTTCATTCGCCTTTAGCTGCTGAAGAACAAGATGCTATGGAAGCGGTCACCGAACGCCATGAATCAAAAATCAATATTATTGTCCCTGTCTCCGTCTGTTCAGCTTGTCTTATGTCGCTACTCTCAGAAACAGAAGTCGCCGGGTTTGGAAACGATGATGTACATGTCACCTTTGCTCAAGACGACATCTATTTCCGCCAAGAACTCAAAGCGAGAGGGTTCAGCAATATCAGCATAGATGAGAGTCTGTCAGAGCAGCCGCTGTACGGTATTCTCATATCATCAAAATCGATAAACAAATGGCAGAGGCTGTCCATGAGATACAAAGATGGCTTCGAAGAGGCCTTGAGGCTTCTATTGAGCAATACGTCAAAATATTGATAACAGCAGAAGCCCCGATTCTGT
>CAKUYG010000092.1 GCA_934702165.1 uncultured Bacteroidales bacterium
TCCATAAGCTGCGCAGAGTTCGATTTCGACTTCCGGGGCGGAGGAATCGACATGCTTCAGGGCTTCCCGATAATAGGCGGCGGCTTTGTCCTTGTCGCCTTCTTCCTTGTAGTCATCTCCGTAAAGGAGGAAGATGGGAGCTTTCATGTGGGAAATCCCGCCGGCCTGCGCGAGACTGTCGGCTTCATCGAGGTATTTGATCGCCCCTGATGTGTCTCCGCGGAGGATGCTCGTCTCGCCCATGCATATGGCGGCATAGCACTTCATGTTGCCGGAGCTCATCCGCCGGCTGATTTCGTAGGCATTCTCGGCATAGGGGCGCGGGAGAGTGTCGCGTCTGTTGTAGTAGATCGTGACTATGTTGCACAAAAGGATGACTTCATTGTCGTGCTGCTTCTCCCGCCGGGCGATGCTGAGCGCATTTTCGAGGCAGGAGATACCTTCCGGATAGTCGAGCCTGCTCTTTATGGCTGTGAGGGCCTGAAGGTTGTAGAGCATTATCTGCCATGTCGGGTCCTCGTTCATCTGATGGAAGTGCTCTTTCGCCGTGTTCAGGTAGAATTCTGCCGAGTCAGGTATACCCATGAAGTGGTAGGCCTGCGCGATGTAGTAGCTTGCGTAAGCGGCTCCCTGAATGAAGCCGGACTGCTCCTGCTCCTTGAGATATGGCCTTGCAGTGATGATGACGCTGTCCATCAACCCTTTGTCCGTGAGGTTTTTCCACTGGTTGCCCTGCTTGCGGAGAAATGATTCTCTGACCGCCCTGGAAGAGGCTGCCCTGCGGGCAGCGCTGTCCTCGGCCGCAAATGTGCATGGCGCCAGGATCAGGAGCAGCAATATGTAGAAGCATTTCATGCGCATGATACCTGCAAATATACAAAAAAGAGCGGACCAGCAGCTGCGGATCCGCTCTTTGGCGCTTGTATTACAAGCCTATCCGATGCTCTCGATAAGTGCGAGTACTCTGCGGCGGTTGTCATCGATGGTGCCGGTGCCCCCATCGCACTCGTAATATTTGCCGGCTTTCTTGTAGTAGTCGATAAGCGGCTCCGTCTGTGCGTGATAGGTCTTGATGCGGTTGGCGATGGTGGTATCGGAAGCGTCATCTGCGCGGCCTTCTATGGCAGCCCTGTGTTTGATGCGCTCGCGTATGAGGTCGTCCGAAATCATCAGTGACACCACGGCTGTGACGCTCTCTCCTCTCTTTTCGAGGATCTTGTCGAGATCTTCAGCCTGTGCGATGTTGCGTGGGAATCCGTCGAGAAGGAAGCCGCTGACACCCTTGGTGTTGTTGAATGCGGACTCGATCATGCCCTCCACCACTTCGTCCGGTACGAGTGAACCTGCGTCAATCAGGGCCTTGGCCTGTTTGCCGAGTTCTGTACCTGCGGCGATCTCCGCCCTCAGGAGCTCTCCTGTGGAGATGTGCTTGAGATTGTACTTTTCTGCGATTGCACCTGCGTGCGTGCCCTTGCCGGCTCCCGGAGGGCCAAAAAGAATGTAGTATTTCATCTTATTGTCGTCTATAACATAAATGTCTTTTGAATTGCGGCCCAACTCGTTGTAGTCAAGTCCGAAGCCTACTATGAAAGCGTTCGGGATTTCCATCCCCACATAGTCGATCTTTTCCGGCTTGTCGTACACATCCGGTTTCAGGAGAAGGGTGCAGATCTTCACATCTGCGGCACCTTTGCTCAGCAGCATCTCCTTCAGTGCTACAATGGTGTTGCCTGTGTCCACTATGTCTTCGCAGATTATTATCCTCCTTCCTGACACATCGGCCGTGAGCCCCATGACATTGAGGACGGTGCCTGTGGATTTCGTGCCCTGATACGAGGAGAGTTTGATGGATACGAGCTGGCAGTTGAATTCCAGTCTCTGGAGGAGTTCCCCTGTGAACGGTATTGCACCATTGAGCACGCAAAGGACTATCGGAACATCTGTGCAGCCGCGGAAGTCGCTGTTGACCCTGGCGGCCACATCATCAATAGCCCGCATGATCCTCTCATTTTTGATGAAAGGTTTGAATGTCTTGTCTTGCAAGATTATTTTATCTGACATAAGCGGAAATTACTTAAAGCACGAATTTACTGATTTTTTTTGTATTTTTGACAGACTTGAGACTTTATGACTATGAAATCGCTTCTTTTGATTGCCGCCCTTCTCGGGCCGGCGGATTGTCAGCAGGCCATGCTGGCCCTCAGCGGGGCCTCCAGTATGGAGGAACTTTCGGCGGATGAGGTCCTCCGCTACCAGGCGCTCTCCGAGCATCCCCTTGACATTAACATTGCGGGAGAGAGCCATCTGCGCTCCAGCGGGCTGTTTTCCGCTTTTCAGCTTGCCTCGCTGCTTGAGTACAGGCGTGAGTCGGGGGATATCCTCTCTTTTGCCGAGCTCGGCCTTATCGATGGGTTTTCCCCTCAGACCGCAGAGGCCCTTTCGTTTTTCGTGTCCCTGCACAGTTCAGCCCCTCCGGGCCGCCGGCGCCGTCTGGATCTGCACAACACCCTTACCATCAAGGCATCCGGCAGGCAGACCGGGGAAATGGCCTATGGTTTGAGGTACGAAGCCAGTGCCGGAGAGACGGCCGAGTTGAGATGGACTTCCAGGACCACGTATTCAGAGCCGGAGCCATCTCTGGGCACTGTCAGCGCGGCATATTATGGTAGGAGGGCTCTTGGCAAGGTGGTGGTGGGCAACTACAGCGCACGTTTCGGTCAGGGGCTTGTGGCCTGGAGCGGGTTCTCCCTGTCCGGATACAGTTCAGCGGAATCTTTCTCCCGCAAGGCCGGCGGGCTTGGCGTGACAGGTGCGGCGGAGGCGGAATTGCTCGGGATAGCAAGTGATTGGCATTTAGGTGATTATCGGCTTTCGGCCGCGTTTGATGCTGGCATGAAGGGGTCTGTGCTCAACCTTTCCCGTGACTGGAAGCGTCTCAGTGCCGGTGTGACAGCAGGCATGCAGGCCGCTTCTGTGGACTGGAGGGTCTCCTTTCGGGACGGGAGTTTCTTCGGGGAGACGGCCATCTCGTACAAGGGGCTCCCGTCTGCCGTGGCGGGAGTGCAGTGGATTCCGGTCTACGGAAGGAAATTCAGCCTTCTTGCCAGGTGGTACGAGCCTGGCACCAAGCAATATGGCGGACTCGCCGCAGGATTTGATTCCCCTTCCGTGCTGTTGTGCGCGGATTCCGGGATAAGACGCGACAAACTCTGCTGGCAGCACAAGCTGCTCTGCATAGTTCGCCCCAAACTCGATCTCGGGACGCTTTCACTGGCGCCATCTGTCAGGCTTTCGGCACGCCTGCGCCCCTCGGACAAAAGCCCCCTGCGCTGCGATCTGAGGCCTGAAGCCAAGGCCAGCCTTGGCAATTACAGCCTGGAGTGCCGGTACAATGCCCTGTGGTGCAGGGGTTTCGCATGGCTGGCTTATATAGGTGGCGGCTATGATGGAGAGATACTTGATGTGCGGCTGCGTGGAGGGCTCTTCAAGATTGACAACTGGGACGACCGCATTTACGCATACGAACATGATGCCCCGGGCAGCTTCAATGTCCCGGCATATTACGGGAGGGGCTGGAACGCTTCGCTCTACCTTGCATGGCATATAAACAAGGCGCACAGCCTGTGGCTGCGCGCCTCTGTGGTAAGTTATCCATGGAATACGGAACCCAAGGACGGGCGGAGTGAACTGAAACTCCAGTATCGTCTGAATCTATAGCTTCTGGACGACTTTTCCCATGTCGGTGGAGTGTGACCCCTTTATGAGTATAGTGCAGTCCGTCAATGGGTTGTCTTGTAGGTAGGCGGCGAGTGCGGCGGAGTCTTCGAACCATTTCCATCCCGGTTCAGCACCGTCTTTGTCGAGAGCCTTCTTGAATTCCTCGCCCACAAAGTAGGCCTGCGGCATTTCCTTGCGGAGGCGCTCAAGCAGTTTGCAGTGCTCACGTAGGGACTCGTCCCCGAGTTCTTTCATGTCCCCGAGCATCACAGCCTTGTGCTCCGCCTGCATGGCGGCGAAACTGTCGAGGGCTGCGGCCATGGATGACGGATTGGCGTTGTATGCGTCCACTATCAGAGTGTTGTGGTCCGTGCGGACCATCTGGGAGCGGCTGTTGTCCGGAGTGTACCGCCCGATGGCGGCAATGGATTCCTTGCGGGTCACCCCGAAACGGTCGCCTATGGCGATGGCGGCGAGGACGTTGTCGGCATTGTATGCTCCGATGAGGTTTGTGCTGATGACCGTCCCGTCGAGCTTTATCCGCAGGAACGGCTCTTCCGGAGTGGCCGGGAGTATTTCAGCACTCTGATATTCAAGGCCATATCCGAAGATGTGGCATGGCTGGGAGGAGGCCATGCGGCGCAGCACCTCATCGTCTTCATTGAGGAAGATTAGGGAATACCTGTGCTCTCCGAGCCATTTGTATAGTTCACCTTTGGCCTTCTTGACCCCGTTGTAGGAGCCGAACCCGAGCAGGTGTCCCTTTCCGATGTTGGTGATCAGTCCGTAGTCGGGCTTGCATATCCTCACGAGCCTTGCTATGTCATCGGGGTGGTTTGCACCCATCTCGATTATGGCCACCTGTGTCCTCGGGGTGATGCGCAGCAGGGACAGCGGGACGCCGATATCGTTGTTGAGATTGCCTTCAGTGGCCGTGACATTGTAACGGCACGAGAGGACTTCACGTATGAGGTTCTTTGTGGTGGTCTTCCCGTTGGTGCCGGTAAGGCCGATGACCGGAAGTCTCCCCCCGCCCATCTGGCTCCTGTGGTAGGAGGCGAGGTCCTGAAGGGCTTTGAGGCTGTCATCCACTTTGATGATGCCACGTCCGTCCGGGATTGACTCCCTGTCCGTGACGGCCCAGTATGCGCCTTTGCGAAATGCTTCCTCGACAAAATCGTTGCCGTCGAAATTCTCTCCCTTTAGGGCGAAGAACATCTCTCCGCCCCTGATGGTGCGGGTGTCGGTGGTGACCCTGAACCGGCATCCGCAATACTTTTTGTATAATTCTTCTATCTGCATATCATTTCATTCCGGTGCTTCCGAATCCTCCTTCCCCGCGCTCTGACTTGCCGAGTTCCTGCACCTCTTCCCACTCGATCTTCCCATGTGCGGCGAGTATCATCTGGGCTATCCTCTCCCCTTTTTCTATGATGAAGTCCTCGCTGCTCAGGTTCACAAGCCCCACTTTCAGCTCCCCGCGGTAGTCTGCATCGACCGTGCCCGGTGAGTTGATGACCGTGATGCCTTTTTTGATGGCGAGTCCGCTGCGCGGCCGCACCTGTATTTCGTATCCGGCCGGGATCTCTACAAACAGCCCGGTCGGGACGAGCGCACGCTCAAGGGGATGAAGAGTGATAGGTTCTTCATTGTTTGCCCTCATGTCCATGCCTGCGGCAAGGAGCGTGGCGTACTCCGGGAGAGGGTTGCCGCTCCTGTTGATTATCTTTACTTTCATTTTATTTCGGTGCGAGTCTGTATAATACTACTGCTATTATGGCGAAGAGGATGTTCGGTATCCACAGGGCGATCCCTGGCGGAAGCGTGTCCGTATAGACGAACATCTCGCTGAATCTGAGGAACAGGATGTACGAGAATGCCAGCGCGATGCCGATGCCGATGTTCCATCCGATGCCTCCCCTCTTCTTCTTGGATGACAGGGTGACCCCTATGATGGTGAGGATAATGGCCGAGAAAGGCATGGCCCAGCGCCGGTTCTGCTCGATCAGGGCGTACATGACATTGGTGTCCCCCCTCATCTTCTGGGTCGCTATCAGCTCGTTGAGCTGCCCCATGCTGAGGGTCTCCACCGTCTTCTCGTTGACGAAAAGGTCCTTTATCTTCAGGGCGATTACGGTGTCCACGCTCTCCTTGTAGCTGACCTTGTCTTCAAGGCCTTCCGAATACTCTCTTGTGAATACGCGGCGCATCTTCCAGCCGTCCATGGTGCTGTCCCAGGCTGCACTTTCAGCGCTGACCTTGCGTGTGATGCGATTGTCCTCGATGTTCTCGATGGTGAACTTGTAGGCGGTGTTGTTCCAGCGGCTGAAGGACTCGATGTACACGAACTGCCCCGGGGCTATCTGATAGTGGATATTCTTGAGGTTGAAGTTGTTATGTCGCTTTATGTACTTGCTCTCGAACTCGACCCGGGTGGCGTTGGACCTCGGTATGACGTAGAAATTGAGCCCCAGCGAAAGGAGGGTGATCAGCAGGGCCGAAGCCATGTACGGCACCAGCATCCTCGCGTAGCTCACCCCACCTGAGAGGATTGCGATGATCTCCGAGTTCGCAGCCATCCTGGAGGTGAAGAAAATCACCGTGATGAACACGAACAGCGGAGAGAACATGTTGACGAAGTAAGGTATGAAATTGAGGTAATAATCGAAAACTATCGCTTTCAGGGGGGCCTTGTTGGAGACGAAGTACTCGATCTTCTCGGAGATGTCGAAGATGATGACGATGCCGATTATGAGCAGCAGCGACATGAAGAAGGACAGGATGAACTTCTTCGAGATGTAAAGGTCGAGTTTCTTGAATCCCGGGATGTTCATATCCTTGAACTTATCTTTTTGACCGTCGCCTCTTTCCAGGAGCTGAAATCCCCCTGTCCGATATGCAGGCGAGCCTGGCGCACAAGGTCAAGGTAGAACGCGAGGTTGTGTTCGCTTGCGAGCATGGCGGCGAACATCTCGCCGGCGATGAACAGATGGTGCAGGTAGGCCTTCGTGTATGTATGGTCCACAAACGATGCTCCGTCAGGGTCAAGTTCGGAGAAGTCCTCCGCCCACTTGGCGTTGCGCATGTTCATGATGCCGTTCCATGTGAATAGCATACCGTTGCGTCCGTTGCGTGTGGGCATCACACAGTCGAACATGTCCACTCCCCTTGCGATGCCTTCCAGGATGTTGGCAGGGGTGCCGACCCCCATCAGGTACCTGGCCTTGTCCTGCGGAATGACCGGGTCCAGAACTTCCAGCATCTCGTACATCTTCTCCGTGGGCTCCCCTACGGCCAGGCCGCCTATGGCGATGCCTGCTTCGGAGAATTTCAGAGCATGTTCTGCCGCCTCCACCCTGAGCTCCGGGTAAACGCACCCCTGAATGATAGGGAAAAACGTCTGATCATAGCCATATAGCGGTTCCGTCTCATGGAATTTACGGGAGTACCTCTCGAGCCAATTCTTGGTCAGATCAAGGCTCTTGCGGGCGTACTGGAGGTCGGCGTCCCCCGGGCAGCACTCGTCCAGAGCCATCATGATGTCGGCTCCTATTATCCTCTGGGTATCGACATTGTTTTCCGGGGTGAAGCAGTGTTTGGAGCCGTCGATATGGCTGCGGAAAGTGCAGCCTTCCGGGGTGAGCTTGCGGATCTGGGTCAGGGAGAATACCTGAAAGCCGCCGCTGTCCGTAAGTATTGGCCTGTCCCAGCTCTCGAATTTGTGCAGGCCGCCTGCCGCCTTGAGAGTGTCAAGCCCCGGGCGCAGGTAGAGATGATAGGTGTTGCCGAGTATTATTTCGGCGCCGATGTCGTCCTTGAGGTCGCGGTGATACACTCCTTTTACGGAACCTACCGTCCCTACAGGCATGAATATCGGTGTATGTATGTTGCCGTGATCTGTCTCGAGCACTCCGCATCTTGCGCTGCAGAGAGGGTCAGAGGCGGTCTTTGTGAATTTCATCTCAATTCCGTTTATCCTGCAAATATAGTCAAAATATTGCAGTGCATGCGCTATGCTGGGCCGTCCTGGATCTTGTATTTTGTTTTACCGGTAGTTTTTCATACTTTTATGTTCTGAAATCAATATTTACTGATATGAACAATTCGAATGTCAGCCTCAAGCTGATAATTATGAACTTCCTGGAGTTCGCCGTATGGGGGGCCTATCTCACCTCGATGGGAAGTTTCCTTGCCAAGTCAGGTTTCGGACCGCAGATCTGGCTTTTCTTCGCTACCCAGGGCTTTGTCTCCATCTTCATGCCAGCCCTGATGGGCATCGTGGCTGACAAGTGGATTCCTGCGCAAAAGGTTCTCTCGCTATGCCAGGCGCTCGCAGGTCTTTTCATGCTCGGGGCCGGGCTATATGCCAAATCAGCCGGGGCAGGCATTGAATTCGGCGCTTTCTATGCCCTCTATGCCTTGAGTGTGGCTTTCTTCATGCCGACCATCGCCATCTCCAATTCTGTGGCCTACAACGCTTTGGAAAAAGCCGGCAAAGATCCTGTCAAGGATTTCCCCCCTATCCGTGTGTTCGGTACCATAGGATTCATCTGCACTATGCTCTTCGTCAATTTCGTCAAGGGTGCGAACGGGGTGCAGTTTCAGCACAGCTGCAACC
>CAKUYG010000093.1 GCA_934702165.1 uncultured Bacteroidales bacterium
GTATTGTAATTCGCACCCCAGTCGGATTCCGGAACAGTACGCCAAGACAACCTAATAGGTGCTATTACATTATCAAAGACAGCATTATAAGTATGATTGATATTGGAATACGAGCCGGTTGTCTCATTCAAATCAAAAGAAATCGGGAATGTTCCCGTTTCATCACCACTTTTAAAGCCACCCGATTTTTCTGTATAGCCCAAATGCACCGTCTGTTTCACTTTAGGGGTTCCTGCCCTATCCATCGAATAGTCAAATTGCACTGATAAACTGACGGTCCGACCTTCTTTCAGAGCTGACAAAAAAGGAGAATCTGCTCGAGCCGAATAATTAGCTATTTTAGTATGTCTCCGGCAAGCTAAACGTATAGCTGTTCCTGCTTGAGCACCGGCTCTAGCTGCACTCCAGCCTTCGAGGAATTGATAAGGATCCATACTACCGGCACTATCAAATTCATATTTATCATTCGAACTGAAACTCTCCACCCTGCTGAAATCCTCGAAGAAAAGATACGGACAGTCAAGACTCAGGCTCGCGCTCACGGCCGTGGAAAGATCGGCAAAGGCAAGCGTATCGTGGAGAACGGCGTTTTCGGACTCGAAGCGCACAGCGACCTCCCGGTTCGAGAGAGTCCGGAACTGTTTTTCATCAAGCGTTTCTAGGAAAAAACTGTCCCCTTTTGAGAGCAGGCTGCCGTCAGCATTGTCGTAAGTGTATGTGTTCGAGTCTGTTCCAGGCCAATTGACACCTTCCGGAAGACTCAAACTGATGTTCTGGAGATCTTCACCAAGATTGTTGGAGGCAAGGGTGAAGTGGACCGTATACCGCGGACGTGTTTCCAAAGGCCGGAGAGGTACCGGCGTGATGTGCCCGGCCTCGAATGCCCGTCCCGAAAGGCTGAAATTCATGGCGGAATACCGGGTAGCGGAATATAGTCTCACCAGCATGCTCTCCCCTGCCCCGTATGGGGTTTGAGGCGGGATAATGGCGGCCACGGCAGACTGCTTGGACTCAGCTGAGGACGCCCCCAGAGGGGCCTGGAGTTTCATCGTGATGCTGTTCGAAGCCCCGGCGGAGAGATTCACTTCGGCATTGGACACATCCACATCCAATTCTCCGGCAACGGTCTGCGGCATGGTGAACTCTATCTTCTCCACCGCTCCTTCCATCTCATCATTGCCCTCCGGAATATAGAATCTCAGGAAATGCAGGAGGTGTTTCATCCTGACTTTCAACGGCTCCTCCACCGGTCCGGCTTCAGGAGCGGCCTTGAGTTCAGGCCCTGTCACAGGTTCGGCCACCGTGATGTCAAGCCCCCCGGACACATCGCCGTTCTGGATCTTGGGTACTACGTAACGGGCTGTGGTCCCGCTTGCGGACAGCGGCTTCGGATACGAAATGTAATAGGTGTATGTCCCCTCCGGCATAAAAGAAGGAAGCGTGGCGCCGAAATATGCCGTGCTTCTGGAGTTGTCTGGAGATGCAAAGTTTTTGAAAGTCTGATTATCAAGAATATATGCACCCTCAGAGTCTTTTGCCCAAAGCGAAATCTCATCTCCCTTGTCCCACAGGAAATGAAGTCCGTCCGCCGACATTGAGGTCTTCGTCGACTGGCTCTCAAGCCCGAGAACCACCTCAACCGGACGAGGTTGCGGACTGTAATCCAATCCACATCCACAAAGCAGCAGGGCAGCGGCAATCCCCACAATTATAGTCTTACCTGACTTCAAAACACATTAACTAACGTCCGGCAAAGTTAATGATTTTTTATGAACCTGGAAGCCACGCGACACACACAGAAAAGGCCCAACGCAAAGCGTTGAGCCTCAAATGTTTTGCGGAAAGACAGGGATTCGAACCCTGGAGCCGTTTTTGACGACCACACGCTTTCCAGACGTGCCTCTTCAGCCACTCGAGCATCTTTCCTGATTGCAGCACCCGGAGAAGCAACTCCGGAAGCGACCGCAAATATACGAATAAAAAGCCTAAAGTTCCAACTTTATTTTAAAGCCCGCCACTGTTCATGGCGATCCGCGCCTGCAATTCCCATGTGCGAAGACGGTCCTTGTATAGATTGTTGGCATTGACCTTGTCCACATCAAGGGCCGCATCGGAATTGTCATCCCAACGGCGGCAGTCATAGAGCACTTCCCAGATGCGTCCGATCTGGTACTCGCGGCTGATCCGGAGTGCGACAGCATAATCCTCCCCGTATTTTGTCACCGGAAAGTTGATCTGCCTGAGCAGCGGGGTCCAGAAGCCTCGCGGAGCACCGAGACCGTTGATTCTCAAGGCATTGTTGCGGCCGTTGTCCGGAGTCCACTCACGATGGTCGATGATTCCTGGAGGAAGCGGGTTAAGGTTGATGTCGGTAAGCTGGTAGGAGCCGATGACCATGGCACAGTTCTGCTCCCGGAAAGCATCCACGAATTTCTGCACAGTGCCCGGCCCGGAATAGACATCGTCCGAATCGAGCTGGAGAGCGAAACGTCCGCAGGAAGGATGGTGTACGGCGGCGTTCCAGTTGCCACCTATGGCGTGGTAGCCGGGCCCCTGAGCGATGTACACCAGACGCGGGTCATCAAATGAGCGGATCACATCCTGCGTGCCGTCAGTGGAATTGTCATCGACAACTATCACATTGTATTTGAAGGATGTCTTCTGCCCGAGTGCTGAACGTATGGCATCACCTATGGTACGGACACGGTTGCGGCACGGTATCACCACCGAGGCCTCGTTCTCAAAAGAACCGCCCTGCGAAAGATCCACGCCCCTGAACTCAGGCCGCAACCAGCCCCCTACCGCCTTGAGGTGCGCCGTGCAGGCCTTCTCCATCTCGATCTGGACCTCTCGGTTGCGCGGATCCACATAATCGAAAAGTTTTTCCCCGGACTTGCGTGTGTCCTGCTCCACCTCGTAATAGAGAAACTCGTTTATGTGCACTATCTTCCCGAGCCGGGACACCCTCAGCCTCAAGTCATATAGCGCCGCGTACTCGTACTCCTCGTCCATCTGGGCCACAGCTGTCCGCAGGACATCGGTCCTGTACAGCTGCACGCCCCCGAAATCGAAGTCGTCCCTCAGGGCACCTTCCTGCAGGTCGATCACCGGATGAGGAAAAGTACAGCCTTCTTCCGAACGGAAATGATCGGAGTAAAGCATGGCGGCACCTGTATAGGAAGCCACCTGGAGCATGCGTTCTAGTCCGAAATCAACCCACTTGAGTTCTTGAGGGTTGGTATATATCAATATGTAAGGAGCACCGGCCGCTGAAGCTACCTCTCGAAGCCTGGCCGTGGAAACCCTTGCGGGAATGTCGAATCTGCTGACTGTCATAGATGCAAAAGTAAATAAAAAGCAGTAAATTTGCAGGATAAGGACACTAAAATATGGAACGGAAACTTGTCATCATCCCGACCTACAACGAGATAGAGAACATATCCAAGATCACCGGCGCTGTCTTCGGCATCGAAGGACAGTATGACATTCTCGTCATCGACGACGGCTCTCCGGACGGTACGGGAGAGGAGGTCAGAAAGCTCCAAGCCCTATACCCCCAGAGACTTCACCTTATCGAGAGAAGCGGAAAGCTCGGCCTGGGCACGGCATACGTGACCGGATTCAAATGGGCGCTGGAAAACGGCTACGACTACATCTTCGAGATGGACGCCGACTTCTCCCACAACCCGCAGGACCTGCCGAGGCTGCTCAAACCTGTGCAGGAAGGCTCCGCCGACATGTCCGTGGGATCGCGCTACTGCGACGGCATCAATGTCGTGAACTGGCCGTTCTCACGCATCCTCATATCCTACTGCGCATCCATATACGTCCGCACCATATTGGGATTCAAGATATTCGACAGCACGGCAGGATTCGTGTGCTACTCACGCAAGGTGCTTGAAACCATAGACCTCGACGCCGTCCGGATGAAAGGCTACGGCTTCCAGATAGAGCTCAAATACACAGCCAAAAGACTAGGCTTCCGCATCGCCGAAGTCCCCGTAGTCTTCGTCAACCGCAAAGAGGGCACATCCAAAATGTCCGGAAGCATCTTCGGCGAAGCGTTCTGGGGAGTGCTTGCCCTGAGATTCAGAAAAATCAGAACAAAACAATGAAAGATTCATATATCAACCACATAGCCTCACTTCTCGACCTCAAGCCATGGCAGGTGGAGAACTGCATCGAAATGTTCGCCGAAGGCGACACCATCCCCTTCATCAGCCGCTACCGCAAAGAGAAGACAGGCGGGATGGACGATGCGCAGGTGGCCGAAGTGCGCCACTGGGCCGACACTTTCGATGAAATGGAAAAGCGCAAGCAAACCATACTCAAAACCATAGGGGATGCCGGAGCACTGACCGACGAACTCAAGGAAAAGATCGAAAATTGCCTGGACGCAACTGAGCTTGAAGACCTCTACCTTCCGTTCCGCCCGAAACGCCGCACCAGGGCCACCATGGCCAAAGAGGCAGGCCTGGAACCGCTGGCAGACCTGATGTGGACGGCACGCACCCGCGATCCCGAGGCCGAAGCCGACAAGTATCTCAACGACAAGGTCAAAAGCAAGGAGGACGCCCTCGCCGGGGCCAGGGACATCATCGCCGAACGGCTGAGCGAGACCGCAGTGATAAGGGAGAACCTCCGCTCCATATTCCGCAACCGCAGGATCACCTCCACCGTCACCAAAGCCGGAAAAGATTCACAGGAAAGTGCCAAATACCGCAGTTACTTCGAGTTCTCCATGCCGCTGTCCCGCATCCCGTCGCACAATCTGCTCGCGATGCTGCGCGCATCCAACGAGGGTTACCTCAACATCGGCATAGATGCCGACCCCGAGAAATGCGGGGCCAAGATATATTACGACTTCTGCCAGGAGCACTCCTACCCGGCCGCTCCGCTCGCCGCACAGATCAAGGAAGCCGTCTCCGACGCCTACAAACGCCTGCTTGAGCCCTCCATCTCAGGAGAAGTCATCAAGGAAGCCAAGCGCAAAGCCGACATCGAGAGCATACGGGTATTCGGCGAAAACCTCAGGCAACTGCTGCTCAGCGCACCTGTGGGACAGAAACGGACCATGGCCATAGACCCGGGATTCCGCAACGGCTGCAAAATCGCCTGCCTCGACGAGAACGGCGGCCTGCTCTATCACACCGTCATATTCCCCCACCCGCCGCAGAACGACAAGGTCAAGGCAATCAAAGCACTGCAGGATATGGTGGAGAAATTCAATATTGAAGCCATAGCCCTGGGCAACGGCACAGCATCCCGCGAAACCGAAGATTTCCTCAAACGCATCCATCTTCCAGAAGGCTGCAAAGTCTGGATGGTGAGCGAGGACGGGGCGTCCATCTATAGCGCCTCCGAAATAGCACGCAAGGAATTCCCTGACGAAGACGTGACAGTACGAGGGGCAGTCTCCATAGGTCGCCGCCTGATGGATCCGCTCGCGGAACTGGTCAAGATCGACCCCAAGAACCTCGGCATCGGCCAGTACCAGCATGACGTAGACCAAAACCTGCTTAAAGAGAAGCTTGACAACACCGTGGAGAGCTGCGTGAACGCTGTGGGGGTCAACCTCAACACAGCCTCACCGTACCTGCTCTCCTACGTCGCCGGCATAGGGCCCGCACTCGCCGAAGGCATCGTATCATACAGAACAGCCAACGGCGGCTTCAAAAACAGGGCTGAACTCAAGAAAGTACCGCGCCTCGGTGCCAAAGCCTTCGAACAGTGCGCCGGCTTCCTGCGCATACGTGGGGCAGAGAACCCTCTTGACTCCTCCGCCGTGCATCCGGAATCATACGGCATCGTAGACAGGATGGCAAAATCGATTGGAGTCAGCACCAAAGAACTGGTCGGCAATGCTGAACTGTGCGCAAAGATACACGCAGAAGAATTCGTAAGCGGCTCCGCAGGTCTCCCTACCATCAACGACATCCTTAAGGAACTCGCCAAACCGGGGCTCGACCCGCGCGAACAGGCCAGTGAATTCGCATTTGCGGACGACATCCACTCCATAGAAGATCTCAAATCGGGAATGGAACTCCCAGGAATAGTCACCAACATCACCAACTTCGGGGCTTTCGTGGACATCGGACTGCATGAGAACGGACTTGTCCATGTGTCCAAGATGGGGCCGCGCGGCACAGACCCTTCAAAGGTGGTCAAACTGCACCAGCAACTGACTGTCAGAGTGGTAGATATCGATCTGGACAGGAAACGTATCGGACTGGCCCTTGTCGGCAAGAAGAATGCCTAATCCTCCTGGGAAATCTCACGCAGTTCCGAACGGTAAGCCGTCAGAAGACGCGATTTTGAGATGAAACCGAGGTATTTGCGGTCTTTATCGATCACAGGCAGCCTCCAAGCACCGGTCCTGTCGAACTTCTGCATCACGGAGTCCATCTTCTCACCGTAGTGAATATAATCCGGAGGTGTCTCCATGATGTTGTAGACATGCACGCTGTCATACTTGTCCGTACTGAAGAGATATTTGCGTACTGCCGCAAGGTCTATCATCCCCTGGAACCGCCCCTTCGAGTCTATGACTGCCATCACAGAGGCGTCCGACCCGGAATTCGCCAGGATGTCCACCACCTCCCTCAGAGGTGCGTCGATGGATACCTTCGGATACTTGTCTCGGATCAGGTCGTTGGTCTGAAGAAGGGTCAGCACCGCCTGGTCGTTGTCATGTGTCAGAAGATCACCGCTCTGAGCTATACGCTTCGTATAGATGGAATACTTTTCGAAGATCCGCACGGTTCCGAAAGCCACAGTAGACGTAAGAATCAGAGGTACAAGAAGTTCATAACCACCCGAAATCTCCGCGATGAGGAAGATGGCCGTCATGGGGGCCTGCATCACGGCAGCCATCAGCGCAGCCATACCGACCAGGACGAAATTCTGCTCGGGAACACTCATGCCGGCAAGGTTGAAACAGCGGGCCACGACAAAACCCAGTATGGCACCTGAAAAGAGCGTCGGGCCGAAAGTGCCTCCGACTCCCCCGCCCGAGTTGGTCAGGGTCATCGCCACGATCTTGAAAAAGAGGATGAGCAGGAAGAACACCGGTACACCCCAGCGATACCCCATAAGGAACGACAGCAGGCTGTGATTCTCCACCTGGATCTCCTGCCCATTGAGAAGACTGTGCAGGTCGGTATATCCTTGCCCGTACAAAGGTGGGAAAAGGAATATCAACAGCCCCAGCCCTACAGCGCACAGCAACCAACGCAGATACACATTGGTCAATTTGCCAAGTTTATCCTCGAGCCAGAGAGTGCCGTTGGTGAAATACAGGGAAAACAACCCTGCCAACACTCCAAGAACCACATAGAAAGGCAGGTTCCCCATGGAGAACGGGGTCAATGCACATGCGAATACAGGGGTCTGTCCGCGAAACGCATAGGACACCACAGTGGCAGAGATAGTGGAGATGAGCATCGGCAGCATCGACTTCATCGACACATTGAACAGCAGTATCTCCAGAGTGAAAAGCATCCCGGCCAGCGGAGCCTTGAAAATGCCGGCCACAGCCCCGGCTGCGCCACAACCAAGAAGGACTGTGACACTGCGGTACGACAAGCCACAGATGCGGCCGATATTGGAACCTATGGCGGCGCCGGTATAGACGATAGGTGCCTCAGCACCCACCGAGCCGCCGAAACCTATCGTAAAAGAAGATGTCAAAACCGAAGACCACATGTTGTGAGGCCGTATGCGCGACTCATTGCGCGAGACGGCAAGCAACACTTTCGTCACTCCATGCCCGATATTGTCACGTACGACAAACTTAAGCAGAAGCAGCGATATGAACATGCCTATCCCGGGAAAGACAAGGAAACCCCACTCAAGGTTTCCGCCCCCGAAAGTTCTGTCCAGACAGCCGCTGATCTCTGCAATGGCCCAGTCAAGGACAACGGCGGCGCACCCAGAGAGCACGCCGACCAAAAAACTTAAATACAGAAGCTTGTTCTGTTCTGATATTTTCCCGAGAACCTTATTCAGCAGCATCGGACTGGTCATCATCGCCCCCATACTGGGAAATATTCTCGTCAGGAAGAGTCCCGCCCTCGTCTGCAGTTTCTCCGGCGGTTCCGGCCACCTGCTCGTTCTCGGCATCCTCCTCCCCTTCAAGCCACCTCTCTATATCATCCGCATCGTCAATCTTGACTTTGATCTTGACCAGATAAATGGCGTCCGGTATCTCGACCATCACGGCGTAAAACGGAGTCCCGTCCGGCTTGGTGTACTTGACCAGATCCGGAAGGTAGTCGCTGAAACCTTTCGGATACTTCTCCGCAAATGCCTCCGCAAGTTCGCGGGACATGTTC
>CAKUYG010000094.1 GCA_934702165.1 uncultured Bacteroidales bacterium
ACCCCTGTCACTGCACCCTACGTTCTGCAAGTAAACCGCCGCCCCGTGCGCACGAAACCAATCCCGTGCGTGGAAAGGCCCCTGGTGCGCACGGGACATGAGAAAATCCAGCGCGGTGCGCACGAGGGGGTCTGGTGCGCACAGAAACGGCCGCGTGCGCACGGAGCACGAAACACAGAACACAGAGCACAGAGCACAGAACACAGAACACAGAACACAGAACACAGAGCACGAAACACGGGACACGAAACACGAAACACGAAACACGGAACACAGAGCACGGGACACGAAACACGGGACACGAAACACGGGACACGAAACACGGAGCACGGAGCACGGGACAGGAAAATGCTCCCGCCCCTCTACGGCAAGCTCTTAGGATATGTTATCGTGAAGCAGGCGCCGCCAAGCGAGAAGGAGCGGCTGTAGACGATGCTCGCCCCACACCTTTCCAGGATACTGCGGCTTATGGCGAGTCCGAGACCGGAGCCGCCGTTCTTGGTGGTGAAGTTCGGCGTGAAGAGCCTCCCGACATTCTCCTCCGACACACCCGGTCCGTTGTCCTCGAAGACGATGTCATAATACCCGTCACGCATCGAGTTGCGCAGAGACACTATGATCCTTCCGTCAGGACGGTCCCCCACGGCCTGCACCGCATTGTTGATAAGATTGACGAACACCCGTGTCAACTGAGGTTTAGGCCCGGTCACGGTCACATCGCTCAGACCGAGATAGTCAAACCGCAGATTGTCCTTGCTGTCAAACATAGCGATCTCCTCCTGAAGCACGAGGTCAAGCGCGATGGTTGTAGGCTCCTCGGTATAGAGTTTGGCGAAGGTCGAGAACTCGTTGGCCGTATCCGTAAGGATGTCGATATGATCAAGCAGCACCTTGCTCGCCTCATCGAAGCGCGCCTGCCAGGACGGATCACCTTTCTGCTTGAGCCTTATTATCCTCTGTATCTGGAGCTTCATCGGCGTGAGAGGGTTCTTGATCTCATGTGCCACCTGCCGTGCCATCTCGCTCCACGCCTTGTCACGCTCCGCCTGGGCCAGTTTCTTGGAGCTCACGGAAAGCTCCGTCACCATCCTGTTGTAGGCCTGCACGATGGAGCTGATCTCATCCTCCCTGTCATAGCTGATGTACTCGAGAGACTCCAGGCCGGCGCTGTCCATCTTGCGGCTCATCTCGCTGAGCGGCTTGAACATCTTGTCAACCACCCTGGACACCATGAGCAATGCACTGAGCATCAACACTATAAATAGGGATACTATAGTCATGGAATGCGTCACGGCATCCTCCTCGAAATCGTAGTTGTCTTCATTGTACGGCGAGCAGATTATCGCGATCATCTCCCCTTCGTCATTCATTATCGGCGCGTACATGCTGTAGAACTTCACCCTGCCCACACTCTCTTTCTGGATGCAGTACCGTCTGTGCTCATAGACTATCTGCCCGTAAGCCTGTCCGTTGATCCGTTCGCCGAGAAGCTGCCGCTCGAAGACCACCGGCACCGTGGAGACGAGCATCTTCCCTGAAGGGGAATAGAGGGTGATATCGGAGTAAGTGTCGCTGCCGACCTGCTCGACCAGCCTGCGTACTGCCCTGCGGCTGATTCTCGGGGAATCATGCACCCCGGCCTCTATCATCGAAGTGATGGAGCCGATCTTGTCCGACATCACCGTGTGCATGTTGCTGTCATTGCGCGAATACACGAAGAACACGCTCACCGAAGCCATGGCCACAAGCGTCAGCACCAGGGAGAGAAGAAGCACTCCCGAGATGCGGGAACGGAAATAACCATGCGCGAACGCCGCCTCCTTGCGCCTGCCGGAGACCACAAGAGAGAGGACAAGGAAAGCGAGCAGGCCGACAAACACGGCGGAGACCCCATAAGTGAGCGGCGTCACCCTAGGGCGGGAAAGGACGATCATCTCCTTGTCCCCGATCACAGTGAAGAAATGCGTGTACCCCTCACCGTTCATGGTACGCATACGCCTGGAATATATCCTCTCGCTGCGGTCAAGGTCTATTTTTGTAGGGTACGCATAACTTCCCCGGTAAGACTTCAGTGCATCGCCCTCATAGCGGGCATAGGAATACCCCGCCGGGAGGGTCACTTTGCCGGGAGGGGTTATGCCGAATATGCCGGCATAGCCCTTGTTGCCCCTCGTATCCTTGGATTCAAGCCTCACCAGCACCCGGGACACCCCGCTGTCCTCGATAAGGTAGAGGAACACCCCGATATAGTACGAGTGGCCACCGTCCCTCTTCACATAAAGGAAGCGGGAATTGTCCGCTATCGGCACACCGTCTTTGATCAGGTCGCTGTACTGCGCGGCCGCGGCCTTGCTGTTGTTGTTGTCGTTGAAGACATAAGCCGTGACAGTGTAATCCTGATCGTTGCGGGAGAAATAGTAGTCAGTGATACGGCTCTGTATGGTGGACTCGGTGTTGTTGAACACTGAAAGGGCGGAGATCACCATGTCATCGGCGATCTGCGCCTCGATGCTCCTGAGCCTCAACTCCAGTGAGATGTCCCGGTCAAAAGCTATACGGTTGGCCAGCACCTCCATCCTGTCCCGCTCCTTGCGGAAGCCGATCACCGAAGAAGAGCCGATAAGGAATGCCGCGATGACGACCGAGAATGCAAGCCTGCTGTTGAGGGAGAAAGCATCGTAGCTGAAGCCGAAAACCCTGCGTGCAAGCGGCTGCGAAGACTGCAAAAGCAGCGGAACGCTCACAAGCATCGTGATGAAAGATGCATAGATGAGCACTCCGAAAGACGAAAGTTCAGAGAACTTGTACAGTTCCAGTGAAATGCCCGAATTGAGGATGATGCTTCTCAGCGTGGCCTGTGTATAGAACAGGATGCCTGCCACGGCAGACAGCGAAAAGAGCAGACACACCACAGCCGCGATCCTCCCCCTGACCCTGGAGGACAAGGCCTCACGGCACATATAGACACACAGCGCGAAGACAAGAATCCAGAGATTGATGATGATCACCGCCCCGAGAGAATACAGCACCTCGCCACCTGCATACAGGACAGGAGAAAAGATGGTGATGCTCCCCCTCAACGACAAACCCCAGAAATAGAACGCCAGCATCACAGCTGAAATGGAGAGCAGCACAAGCGCAAAACGACGCGCCGACCTCTCGGCGGACAGGAATACCAGACCGGAGGATATCAGAAGAAGAAGTGCTATGCATAGATCGAGCGGGTCAGCCGTGGACGGACTGCGGAGAGTCTCCCGGAGAAGTTCAAACTGCGGCCTCCCGTCAAGGGTGACCGCCGCCCCGCCCCCTGACGAAAGCGGCAGCACACTGAACTCCGACGGCAGGTGCAGGGACGGATTGACCCCGTTTCCGGACACAGGATTCTGCATGTCCACAATCTCCAGACCAGCAATGACCTTGACGTCCCCGCGCTCGCCCGACTTGGCAAGGTACCACTTGGCGCCAAGGTTCACATAGCGCAGAGAATCTCCGACCTGCAGCAGAGGCGAGGCCGGCATCCTCCGCGGATCGGATATGAACGGGACATAAAAGCGGTTGCGTATGTCATCGTTGGAGACCGGGAACTGGTTGCACCAGGACTGGAGCGTATCCCGACAATAACGGTATACGACCATGTCCTGCGGCAAGCCGCCAAGGTCCAGCCATTTTTCCGGAGCCGTGTCAAGAGCCTTGTCCATATAGGCATCCAGAATTGACATCCTCCCCTCCAGCACACGTGACAGACGTCGCGCCGCCGCGTCAGCGTTGGCCCCCGCCCGGGATTCGATGACTGAAGACACGAACATCAAGGCGCCGACCAGAAGCAGCACTGCGCTTATGAATGTCCGGATCTTCCTGCCGTTTTTCATTCGTGGTGGTATGGCTCCCCCTGCATTATGGTGAAAGCACGGTAAAGCTGCTCTGCAAAAATCGTTCTCACCATCTGATGAGAGAACGTCATCCTGGAAAGGGACAGTTTCCTGTCAGCCCTGCCATAGACTTCCGGACTGAACCCGTAAGCCCCGCCTATCGCGAAGACAATGTCCTTGCCCCCTCGGGACATCATGTCCGAAAGTTCAGCGGCGAAATCCACGGACCGGAGTTCCCGCCCATGCTCGTCCAGAAGCACAAGACAGTCCGATGGCCTGACATTCTTGAGAAGCAGTTCCCCCTCTTTGGTCTTGATATTCTCCCGCGACAGGGCCGACACATTTTTGAGTTCCGGAATCTCCACAAGCGAGAAGCGAACATAATGCTTCAGTCTTGAAATGTATGTCTCAAGACCTTCACGGACCCAGGGGATGTCTGTCCTGCCCACGGTAAGAAGGGTTATCTTCATTTCTGCTCCGGCATGTAAGGCTTGGCCCAGTACATGACCTCGATGGCGTTGAGCAGCCACTGTGTGGTCGAAGGCGTATGGCGCTGCCATCCGGCGGTCTGCCCGAGAAACTCAGGTTCCCCGACAGGTTTGACTATATAAGGAGTGGCCACCTTGTCTCCGAGAGGGTGCCGGACGACTTTCGTACCGTCACTTTCCGTCGCTGTGAACCCGTTGTCAAGCAGATTCTTCCAGGCAAGCGCCCCCATCTGCGCATCCTTGCGGGAATCGGCCACCCACGCCGCAGCCCTCGGGCCCGTCATGCTCCCTCCCCTGGCGGAAGAGACGTCCGCAAGGAAATTGTCGGCAAGCTTCCAGAATTCAGGCATGTCCACAGTCATCCTCATGTCGGAGAGAAGTTCCGGAGAGCCGAAAAGCAGGCCGAAAGTGTCTCCCTTGACATTCGAGAGCCTGTATCCGACTATCTTCTCCAGCTTCTTTCTGCTTAGAGTGGCCGCCGGCACGAAGTCGCTCTTCGGCGCATCCACGAATCCCTTGTATGAAGGATCCTCCTTGAGATACACCATGAAGCGGCCGGTTTCCGTATCGAAGTAATCAAAGACGAGGCGTCCGCTCAAGCTTCCTAGTGCAACAATGTCCTTCATCGAGTTCAGGAGCCTGTCACGATAATATGTGCTGCCGGTACGCTCCCATTCGAGCATCCAGTTGCTGGCGTAATAAGCCCAGTCATTGAGGCTGCCCTTGAGATATGTACCCGAAACGGCACCCCATGTGCTTATGCGGCGTGCATATTCATAGGCTTTCTCCGACCCGATCTGCTCGGTCATGCGCTCTCCGGTCAGGGCATCTCCCCCGGTGAGATAGTACATGTACCTCTTCATCGCGGCGTACTCGATGCGCGGCTGCTTGCATCCGTCGCCCCAATGGCTCACGTTGTGCCGGGATCCGAGCGGGGCAAAACGTCCTATATGGTGCACATCCACCTCGCTTGCATGCTTTTCCATGGCCTCAGCCATGGTCCAGATGTCCTCTCTTCCAGTACGGATGAAGCAGGTCCACAGAAGGACATTCGGCGCCAGCTCGACATTGTTCCATGCCCAGCCGCCGATATCGTAACGCCAGTCGTGACGGGTGAAATCATAGTTGTGCATCACATCGCCATAGTTCCAGAAGCCGTACCAAGAGCGTTCGTCCACCTGCTCCTTGTAGAACTCAAGCATGTCGTCAAGCTGCTTCTCTATGCCGGCGGTAAGGGGGTCTGAAAGATCCGGCAGGCCCCAATATGCGCCGAAAGCATTGACTGAACTGAAGTATTCCGGAGTACAGCTGTACTGCACAGGCTTCTGCACAGCCCTGGCGACAGCAAGCAGTTCGTCTCCGGAAGGAATGCCGTCGAAGAGCCTGATTTCCAAGGTAGAACGGTGCCCCACCCCGTAAGGGGATTCCCATCCCTCCTTGAAATCCTCATAATTTATCTTGAGGTCGTGGCCCACAGTGTCGTAATGGCGCATGTCCATGGCTTCACCGTCAGGGGCCCAGAGCCAGGCCGTGAGGTAGCCCTTGTCTTCCCCGGCCCTGTCCACATGAAGTGCCGAAGGGCAGCTCTGCCAGAAATCCTTGACTCCCACGAAGACACTTCCGCGGGTATCTCCGAGCAGGGCGCCGCCAATCGAACGTCCCCCGTCGGTGACATGCACCCAGGAACTCTTGTCTGTGGTCCTCTTGTCTATCGAGAACCCGTTGGGTCCGGCCTGCACCAGACGCATGTCTCCCCACACGGGACAGGTGAGCATGGCTGCACGCTCTCTCTCGCCGAGCTCCTCAACAGAAGGGAGCCTCTTCCCTTGAAGATACTCCGCATAGTTGTCCACGAAAACCGAGCCTGCCGAAGGACGATATCCGGGAGCCAGACGCACCGGCTGACACCAGAACCCGGCCCCTTCCTCACCGTCGCCTGCGAAGCGGACGTGACGGTTGTGAACCTCATCCCGGAAAGGAACCTCGAACCTGACTCCTATCCCCTTGATATGATCCTCCTTACCGTCGCTGTCGAAAAGGAACGAATGGGTGAGGCTTACCGTGGCCATATCTTTATACATCACGCAGAAAAGTTTGAAAGGCAGCCATTCACGGCTCCCCGTCAGGGACTTGTGCTTGCCTTCAACCTTGACCACCGCACGCATAGGGGTGTTCTGTACAACGCTCACCGAAGAGACCGCGCTCTCGAAATCCTCATATTCCACCGTCCGGCCCTCGCGCTTCTCCAATATGGCGACCAGCTCCGCAGCGGACACCACCGTACCGTCGCCAAGCCTCATATCCTTGATGAAACACCCCCCGGATGCCGGGAAAAGGCAGGTCATGGCACCGGTATTGACCCTTATGCCTTCAGCCGTCTGCTCCGCAAGAGCTGTGACGGCAGGTTCAGCCTTTGCTGTGCGACGGCCTCTTTTGGGAGCAGGCCTGACACTGAGCGTCAGAGAGTTCATGCCCGGCTCAGCCACCGTGGCAAGTCCGAGCCACTTCAGGGACCCGTCAGGCCAACAGGCCAGCGGCCAAGTGGAGACAGGGACAGATACCCCGTCGGAAGAGAGTTCAAATACGGCATCCTTCCGCACGGACCCTTTCTCGAACGGAACGCCCCAGGAACTCCCCTGGCGGACGGCCGCTTCACGGCCGGCGAGATTGCCCAGCTCGATCTGCTGCGCGGACACACTCTGGATCAGAAGAAAAGCGCCGGAAAGCGCCAGAATCAATTTTTTCATCCTGTATGTAAATGTCATTATTTTCAGTATCATGCAAATATACTTATGTGGCTTGATATTTGCAACATTGCCGTTCCGTGCGAATCATAACTAAAATAGCGGCAATGTTCCTGCCCGTCCTTCTTTGCGGGCAGATGCAGGCGCAGACGGAGCGCAACGACGTGTTCTCCCCTATAGGCAAGTACATGGTCAAGGGCGATGCAGACTGCCTCTCCGCCTGGTTCGACGACAATCTTGAAATCAGCGTGGCCTCACAGGAAAGCAATGCCAGCAGAGCCCAAGCCAGACAGATCCTCAAGACCTTTTTTGAAGCCTACACCCCACGCTCCTTCAACATCACCCATACCGCAGAAAGGGCCAACATGAAATATGCCCTCGGGAGTCTGACCGCCGGCGGGGAGACATTCTCAGTCACGATATTCGTGAGTGCCAAAGACGACGGCTTCAAGATCCAGCAAATAAAAATAGAGCGCCTGTGATGACAGACGCTCTTTTTTTTCTTTAAGAGGAAACTTATACCCTCTGGCCGTATGAGCGGTCGGTGGTGTTGACTGTGATCTTCTCTCCTGTCTCGATGAAGAGAGGCACCATGATCTTGGCACCGGTCTCGAGGGTCACTTCCTTGAGGGCCGAAGTAGAGGCGGTGTTGCCCTTGACGGCAGGCTCGGAATATGTCACTTCGAGGGTAACATAGGTAGGAAGCTCGCAGGTGAGGCATTTCTCTTCGCCCACCACAAACATCATCTCCACATGCTGGCCTTCTTTCATAAGGTCGGCATTCTCCACGACATCCTTCGGGAGAAGAATCTGCTCGTAGGTCTCCTCGTGCATGAAGTTGAATCCGTCCTCCTCTGCATAGAGGAACTGATATGGGCGGCGCTCCACATCGATCGTCTCGATCTTTGCGCCGGCAGTGAAAGTGTTCTCGAGAATACGTCCGTTCTCAAGATTGCGAAGCTTGGTCTTCACGAAAGCAGGACCTTTGCCCGGCTTCACGTGCTGAAACCACACGATCTGGCAAGGCTTGTCGTTGAACTTGAGATAAAGGCCGTTTTTGAAATCAGCTGTTGTTGCCATAAAATATTGTAGTATTGTATTGATTTTGCGAATTGTGCGGCAAATTTAGTCAAATGCCGCAATTATTGCAAATTTTCCGCAGCGAGGGCCACCTGCTCCAGCAGCCACTTTGGAGTGGATTTGGCGCCGCACACCCCTAC
>CAKUYG010000095.1 GCA_934702165.1 uncultured Bacteroidales bacterium
ATTTCCTTGTGGATGGGAAATATCTGTTTGAGGTTGGGGGACGCAAGAAATCGTTTGAACAAATCAAAGACGTGGCAGACAGCTATCTGGCTGTTGACGACACAGAAATCGGACACCATAACCGCATTCCTTTATGGATGTTCGGTCTGCTGTATTGACAGTGGCCTTACTGATGTAAATGTCGGAAACTTTGTGACAATATAAAAAATCCGAGGTCATGCCCCGGATTTTTTATTACTTGATGTAAGCCGCCAGCGGACCGCCGGCTGCCTTGAGGGCGTCCGCGAGGGTGCGGCAGTAGAGGCGCGCTCCCGCTTCACGGGTGTGCACCGCGTCTGCGAAGTAGTCGGCCTGGGCTTTCTGCTTCCCGAGGGCATCGTACTGAGTTGCCGCAAGTTCGTTGAAGTCGATATATTCGACACCTTCCTCTGCGGCGACTTCCTTGCACCAGGTGTTGAAAGTCTTGTCGAACCTCTCCACGGAAGAGTCGCTCTTCCAGCGGTTCTGCGGGGTCGGGCTGAGCACTATCGGAATACCTCCACGCATCTTGGTCTGGCGGATCATCAGGCGGATGTAGTGTCCGTAAGAATAGACATCCTCAGGGCCGCCGTTCTTCTCCATCACGACAGTCCGGCATTCATCGGAGATGCCGTCCAGAGTTCCGCGCGCACGTCCGGTATTGAGAGGGGACATGTCGTTGTGTCCGAACTGGATAAGTACGAAATCGCCTTTCTGGATGCGGTCGCGTACCTGAGGCCAGCGGTTGTTGTAGAAAGTGCGGCTGCTAAGGCCCCCCACAGCCTCGTTGTCCACTATGGCTGTGTCGTTTACGTATTCTTGGAAGAAACTGCCCCAGCCCCACTGACCGTTGTCGCCTGTGCCGCGGCCGTTCTTGCAGGTGGAGTCGCCGGCAAGGAATATCATGGGCTTGCCTTCCTGCCTCTCAACCTGCTGGAACACCATTCCCGGCCTTGGCTGCTGTTCCTGCCGGGATGCGTAGAGTTTGAGCATCTCGGTGCCGGCAAGCAGTACGGGACCGTAGCCGTGGGCTGCATAGACGCTCACCGGGCGGCCTTCGTAGAAGGTGTTGGTCCATCCGAGTCCTGTGCCCACGCAGGTGTTTTCCACCTGCCCCTGTGCGTTGACCTGCTTCTCGATTCCGGCCCAGCCTGCGCGAGCGATGTCCTGATAAGCTGTCCTGTCTATCCAGCCTTTGTTGATAGCGTGGGCGTAGCCGTAGACGAACATCGCGGTGGCACTGGTCTCAAGATAGGATTCGGTCTTGTCGATGAGCTGGTGCCAGCGTCCGTCCGGGGCCTGGTACGGGGCGATGCCGCGCAGAAGCGACTTGAGCAGATCGAGCACTTCGTCCCGTCCCTGCGCCCTTTCCGGAAGCACGTCGAGCACATCGCAGAGGGTGAGCACTGCCCAGCCGTTGGCTCGGGCCCAATGGTAGGACGGGTGCTCGGCCATGCCCTCTATCCAGCCGTGGCGGAAAAGGTCCTTCTCCGGTACCCAGAGGTATTTCTTGAAGAGAAGAATCTGGTTGACGGCTTCGTTGTAGAATTTCTGCGTGAGGTCGCCCCTCTCTTTCTGGCTGAGCAGGGCCCGGTAAGCTATCGGGGTGATTCCCATGTACATGTCGTCGAGCCACACGGAGTTGGTGGTAGGGCGGTTACGTGCCAGGATGCCGTCGGAGAGGCGGTACTCTTTGTACATGGTGAAGTTGAACCCGTTGTCGAGCAGAGCCCTGAAATCCTTGCCTTTCTGCGGGTCGGCGATGGTGGCCTTGATCATGGCGGCGGTCATGGCACCGCAGTCGTCGAGCCATTTCGGGCTGGCGAGGTACTTAAGCTTCATCGGGTAGCCGGTGGCGTTGTAGTAGTCACGTACATAAGGGTAGATGTCTCCAAGCAGCTTGAGCCTCTCGAAAGCGTAGTCGGCGTATTTGCTATCTCCTGTGAACTCGCTCAGGGCAAGCATGCCGGAGTAGGTCACGCCCCACTCGTAGGTGCAGATGCCGAAATCTCCTTTCTTGAGGGTGGAGTTCTCGTCGATCTTGCTGTAGTCGGTGATGCTTTTGCCGTCTGCGTCAAGCACTTCCGCCGGAGTGCAGGCTGAGAGATAGTCGTAGATGCGGTCGAGTGTCTGCCGGGCGCTCACGCTCGGGTCAACCCTCTGCGGACGCGGGGCCGGTTGCTCGGTCTTGGCATTTTTGGCGGCCTTTCGCGCGGATTTCTGTGCGTAGGCGGGTGCTCCGATGCATGACAGCGCAAGCAGCGAAGCGATGGTAATCTTGAATAACTTGGTCATCAGTGGTTATTGTTTATGTTGATTTTATTCTGCAAAACTTTCGAGACTGGCTATGATGCTGTGGCAGTCACGCTCACATTCCAGCACGTCCTGGATGGCATCGTACCAGACTTCCATCTCGGAGGTGTATTCCTCTACGGATATTTCTCCGCTGTCCAGAGCTTCATAAAGCATATCAGCCGGGTTCAGCCCGGAGAGTGTTCTGCGGTATTCGTCGCGCAGTCCGATCAGGCCCAGGGCCTTGGCGTATTCTGCTTTTAGACTGAGGTGGAACTGCGTGCAATCGTCCTTGAGCTTCTCCTCGGCGGCCTGCCTACGTGCCTTGGCGGCCCTGACTTTGCCATGGTTTTCCCAAAGCGGGATTGAGATGCCGCCAGTGATGCCCTGGAAGGTGCTGCCTGTGACGCTCTCAGACATGTATCCTATGCTGAATTTCGGAAACCACTCCGAGGTGGCGAGCTTTACAGCGGATTCGGCGTTACGCAGGTCGTTCTCCACAGCGAGAAGCTCACTGCTGCTTTTGACGGCCTGTCCGTACCACTGCTCGAAATCGTCCGGGATGAACGGATCGGCGAAATCGCAGAAACTGAACTCGACAGCTATGCCGCCGTTAAGCCTTTGAAGCTCAGACAGGAGAGACTGCCTCTCGATTTCATTGTTCTTTGCCACGCGTGAAGCTGAGAGCAGCGCCATCTTTGCCTTGTTGAGCGCCAACGCCCCGGAGCCGCCGGCGTCGAACTTGCGTTGGTAGCTGTCGGCGATGGCTTCGGCGTTGGAGAGACATTTGTCGAGCTCTGCCTTTAAAGCGTTGCGGTAGACAAGGTCGATGCAGACCTGCTTTGCCTCCAGCAGTATCTTCTTCCTCCCGAGGGCGTAGGCATAGTCTGCCGCTGCGCATTCTCCTTGGGAAATCTTTTTCTTCCAATAGTAGACAGACGGGAAATCGAAGCTCTGGCTTACGCTGAAGTCAATCCTGTTGCCGCCTTCCGGGTCCACGGTCTCCCAAAGATAACCCAGTTCTATTTCCGGGTCCGAAGGTGTCAGTCCGGTACGGGCTTCCATCTTGTCGGCCTGCACCTCGCTGCGAAGAGCCCTGAGAGCAGTATTGTTGGCCTCCACCTGCGAGAGTATGTCGCTGAAGTCCTGTGCGCCTGCCGCCCCGCAAAGGGACAGGGCGGCGAGCGCTGTGATCAAATGTCTATTTGTCATTGGTTTTCTTCCTTTTTGCGTACCATTCGTACATTATCGGTATGATGAAGATGTTGAGCAGGGTGGATGTCAGAAGTCCTCCGAGCACTACCACTGCCATAGGGCTCTGGATCTCATTGCCGGTCTTGTCCCCGTTGAGTACCAGCGGGATGAGGGCAAGGGCTGAGGTCAGGGCCGTCATGAGGATAGGGTTGAGCCTGTCCACCGAGCCGTCTATCACGCTCTCCCGGAGCCCCTCGCCATCATGGCGCAGGTGCTGGTAGCGGTTGATGAGCAGGACTCCGTTGCGGGTCGCGATGCCGAAAAGGGTGATGAATCCGATTATCGACGGGATGCTGACCACTCCGGAACTGATCCAGACGGCGAATACGCCTCCGACAAGTGCGAGAGGCAGGCTCGCGAGCACGATGCCTGACAACGTGACATCCTTGAACTCAAGGTAGAGCAGCAGGAAGATTGCGAATATTGCGAGGATGGTGGCAAGGGCAAGTGTCCTGGAAGCGCTCCTTGCGCTCTCGAACTGCCCGCCGTACTCGATACGGTATCCTTCAGGGAGCTGCACCGATTCTGCTATGACTCTCTGGACATCTTCCACGACGCTTCCCACATCACGTCCGCTTACATTGGCGGATACCACGAGCTTGCGCTGTACGTTTTCCCGGCTGATGGAGTTCGGGCCGTATGTCGAAACGATTTTGGCTACCTGCTCCAGAGGGACTTTGCTTCCGTTGCCGGTATCGATGAGCGCGTTGCGCACGCCCTCTATGCTGCGGGTGTCATCATCTCCAAGGCGCAGCACGACATCGTAGCGACGTTGTCCCTCGTAGATGTCGGAGAGTTTCTCCCCGGAGAAGGCGAGGTTTATGAAGTCGTTGAAGTCCGCCATCGTGATGCCATACCGGGCCAGTGCGGCACGGTCGGCCTTGATCTGTATCTGCGGAGTCGCGGCCTGCTGCTCCACAGATGCGTCCACCAGCCCTTCCACTTCAGAGATGAGGCTCTTGACGGTGTTGCCGAGCATCTGCATAGTTCCGAGGTCCGTGCCGAAAATCTTGATGGCAATGGCAGCCTTGGTGCCGGAAAGCATGTGGTCGATGCGGTGCCCGAGCGGCTGGCCTACCGTCACAGCGATACCCGGTATGGAGTTGAGTTTGGCGCGCACATCGCTGAAGACTTCTTCCCTGGATCTGCCGGAGAGTTTGAAGTTGACATCAAGTTCCGAGGAGTTGGTGGCCTGGGAATGCTCATCGAGGTCTCCGCGTCCGGAGCGGCGTGAGGTGCTGGTGACTTCCGGGATGCTGAGAAGTTCCTTTTCCATCAGCTGCCCGAGACGGTCATTGTCTTCAAGGGACGTGCCCTGCTGCGTTACGGCCGATATGGTCATGGAGCCTTCGTTGAAATCAGGCAGGAAGCTGCTTCCCATCTGTGTGAACACGACCACGGCTCCTATAAGCAGCACGCAAGTGGCTCCCATGACGGCTTTTTTGTGCATCAGAACCCATCCGAGAGCCTTCTCATATGCAGAGGAGAGCTTGCGGCTCACCCAACCCTCGCGGTCGTTGCGTTTGAGGTACTGCTCGTTTGAGAGCATGTCCTTGCAGAGGAGCGGAGTGAGGGTCATCGCCACGATCAGTGACATGAACAGGGAAATGATGTAGGTGATGCCGAGCGGCTTGAGAAGCCTGCCCTCCATGCCGCTGAGGAAGAAGAGGGGAGTGAAGGCCACCATGATGATCAGAGTCGCGTTGATCACGGACGAGCGGATCTCGCGTGAACCTTCGAATACGACATCGAAGACTTTCTGCCGCTCAGCCTCCGGCTTGCGGTGGTTCTGTCTCAGGCGTTTATATACATTTTCCACATCTATGATGGCATCGTCAACGAGCGAACCGATGGCGATGCACATGCCGCCGAGGGTCATGGTGTTGATGTCCATCCCGAGCAGGTGCAGGACTATGATCGTGGCAAGAAGCGACATGGGGATTGCTATGATGGAGATCACCGTAGTCCTGAAATTGCCCAGGAAGAGGAACAGGATCAATACCACAAATACTGCACCCTCAAGCAGGGCCCGGCCCACGTTGCCGACAGATGCCTGTATGAAATCGGCCTGCTGGAAGATGTGAGTGTCCATCTTCACGTCATGAGGAAGTGATGCCGCCACCCCTTCGAGGTTGGACTCGATAGCTTTGGTGACTTTGAGCGTGTTGATGTTCGGCTGCTTGCTGATGGAGATGATGACGGCGGGTTTGCCGTTCTGCGAAGCGGTGCCGAGTTTGACGGCGGGACCTATTCGCAGCGTCGCTACATCGGACAGGCACACCGGGCCGCCTTTGTCCATGCAGACGAGGCTTTTGCCGAGTTCGTCAAGGTCGGTCGTTCGGGCGATGCCGCGCAGGGCGTATTCATTGCCCCATTCGCGGACTATGCCTCCTTCGGTGTTGATGCTCAGAGAGCGTCCGACGGCTTCTATTTCCGCCATTGTCACTCCGTAGGCTTCCATCTTCAGCGGATCGGCGAGGATCTGGTATTGCTTTTCCTCACCCCCGAGCACGGTCACCTGTGAGACACCGCCTGTGGCGAGGATGGCAGGTTTGACCACCCAGTCAGCCATGTCGCGGAGATCCATCATGGAAGTGGTTCCGTCCTGCGACTGGAGCCCAAGGAAGATGATTTCTCCCATCACGCTGGATTGCGGTGCCAGGACCGGGGTCACGTCTTCCGGGAGAGATTCGCCGAGCGTGACCATCTTTTCGGAGACAATCTGTCGGGCACGGAACACGTCCATGCCCCAGTCGAACTCCACCCATACGAAAGAATAACCGTACATGGAGGTAGAACGCACGCGGCGCACGTTGGTGGCACCGTTGACGGCTGTCTCCACCGGGAAAGTCACCAGACGCTCCACTTCCTCAGCAGACATGCCGTGGGCGTCTGACATTATCACAACAGTCGGGGCGGTGAGGTCGGGAAACACGTCAATGTCGGTCCTGTTGGCGCTCCACAGTCCTCCGATGACTACCAGCACTGCTCCCAGCAGCACCAGCAGACGGTTTTTCAGGGAAAACCGTATTATGTCATTAAGCCAGTTCATAGCTCGCCTCCACTAATGTGCATGTCCGGAGTGCGCGTCCAGTCCGCCGGCCGCCTGTGCAAGCTTGACGATGACAGCACCGCGGCTGACCACGATCTGGCCCTCTTCGATGCCGGAGAGGATCTGGGTGCGGAGCCCGTCGGTAGCACCGATGCTGACCTGCACCTTTTCGAAATATTCCGGGTTCACCTGCCTGTAGACGAAGTAGCTGCCCATCTCTTCAATGATGGCACCGCTGTCGACGGTGAGCGCATCCGCCTCGCCGCGTGTCTTGATGTGAAGTTCAGCAAAAGTTCCGGGTACCAGTCCTGGCTTGTTTGCGATCTCGAAACTTACCGGAAGCAGAGGGCTGTCAACTGAAGTGGATCTTCCGACGCTGACCAGCCGCCCTGAAAGCTCTTCAAGTGTCCATGTCTGAGGATCACCGCAGAATGTGAAATTGGCACTGGAAATGCTCTGGAGCGCCTTGTGCCATTTCGGCTGCACTTTGGCTTCGATCAGGAGCCTGCTGTCGTTGCAGACTTTTGCAAGAGGCTCACCTGCCTGCACATACTGTCCGTTGGCCACAAGAAGTTCCGACAGGTACCCGTCAATATCGGAGGTGGCGGCGAAGCGCCCGTCGCGGTAGTTCTTCTCCAGATTTTCAAACGTGGCCTTGGCGACTTCGTATTCTGTCTTTGCCTGGCTGAGCTCGCTCCGGCTCACAATCTTGTCTTCTGCCAGCCGGCTCTTGCGCTCATATTCGCCCGAGGCCCTCTCGTATTCGCTCTTGGCTTCGGCGTAACGCACGTCCATGTTGGCGTCGGCGAGTCCTTCGCTACCTATATAGAGAAGTGCTGCGCCCTTGCGCACGGGACTGCCTTCAAGCAGGCTGCCTCCGGCAATGGTGACGATGCCGGATGATTTGGCAGTGATGATGCGCGTCCCGCTTTGTGACGGCAGGATCTGGCCGACGGCGCGGATTACCTCTCCGATACTTTCTCTGCGGCATGAGTCTGTCGCGAAATCGATCATGCTGCTCTGTGCCTTGGTGAATCTCACTCCGTTGGCGGTTTCTGCCTCTTCTGCACCATGTTCGTGATCGTGGGAATGATCGTGCCCCTCATGAACGTGGTCATGTTCATGGTCATGGTGGTGGTCATGATCGTGGTCGTGTCCCTCGTGGGTGTGACTGTGTGTCTCGTGATCGTGCTCGTCTTTGTGATGAGCCTCGTTCTGGCAGGCAGTGCACACCACTGCAAGCGCTGCTGCCATCGCTAATATTTTCTTCATTTTTGTAATTGGCTGATTGTTAACGGGAGCCGTTGTGACAGCTCCGAAAAAGGGCTCGGCACATGAGATTGCGCCGCAAAAAAAACAATCAGACGGTCGGAGGCCCGCGAAGCGCCCCGTGAGGTATGTCCGGCGCGGATTTCCGCCTGAAATGGTCGCTTATATCAAACAGCCTGTCAGGCGAGGTGTGGAGGGATGGTGCAGGTGCTTGGGAAAATGCTGAAGAGGCCGGAATGCAGAGCACTGTTGTCTGGTGATGCTGATCCGGACTGCTTTTCATGATATAGGTGTTGAGT
>CAKUYG010000096.1 GCA_934702165.1 uncultured Bacteroidales bacterium
ACCTGATGGAGATAGAAAGCGACCGCAAGCCTATAGACATAAGCGAAGTCGAGAGCGAGGAAGCGCTGATGAAGCGCTTCGTCACGGAAGCCATTTCATTCGGCGCCATCAGCAAGGAGGCCCACGAGACGATCGCCCTGGCGATGAACGCCATCGGCGGCCAGAGCAACACCGGCGAGGGCGGCGAGGATCCGGCGCGCAACAGCCCGCTCCCTGACGGAAGCTCGATGCGCAGCGCAGTGAAGCAGGTTGCTTCGGGGCGCTTCGGAGTGGATGCACAGTACCTTGTCAATGCGGACGAGATACAGATCAAGGTGGCCCAGGGCGCAAAGCCCGGAGAGGGAGGCCAGCTGCCCGGTTTCAAGGTTGACGAACTCATCGCCCGCACACGCCACTCGGTACCTGGCATCACCCTCATCTCTCCCCCGCCCCACCATGACATCTACTCCATCGAGGACCTGGCCCAGTTGATCTATGACCTCAAGAACATCAACTCCGCAGCCCGCATCAGTGTGAAACTGGTCTCCGAGGCAGGTGTGGGCACGATTGCAGCCGGCGTGGCGAAAGCCAAAGCCGATGTGATACTGATAAGCGGCGGCGACGGCGGCACCGGAGCCAGCCCGGCAAGTTCGGTCAAACACACAGGCAGCCCGGCGGAGACGGGCCTTGCGCAGGTGCAGCAGACCCTCGTGGTCAACAACCTCCGGGGACGTGTCCGCCTCCAGGTGGACGGCGGCCTGAAGACCGCCCGCGATGTGCTGTTCATGGCCATGCTCGGGGCCGAGGAATTCGGTTTCGGCACAGCCTCTCTGGTATCGCTCGGTTGTCTGGTGTGCCGCCGCTGCAACACCAACACCTGCCCCGTCGGCATAGCGACCCAAGATCCCGCCCTGCGGGCGAAGTTCTCCGGACGCAAAGAGCATCTGGAGACATATTTCCACTTCATCGCCAGACAGTTGCGCGAATATCTGGCCCAGATGGGATACCGCTCCCTGCAGGAGGTCATAGGCCGTGCGGACCTGCTGCACAAGAGAAGTTTCGCGGATGGTTCGAAAGCCGGCAAAGTCACCCTGGACAGAGTCCTGTACATCCCTGACGAAGCCAAAGCCAACGCACGTGTCCGCACCTGCGGCCAGGTAGGCACACTGCTCTGCTCCAAGGACCGCGAGGTTATGGAGATGGTATGGCCTGCTGTGGAATCGCGCAGGAAAGTCAGCCTCGGGGTGCAGATCCGCAACACAGACCGCAGCGTCGGGGCCATGCTGAGCGGCAAAGTGACCTCCCTGTATGGCGGGGCCGGTCTGCCCGAGGACTGCATCACGGTGACATTCACCGGCGCTGCCGGCCAGAGCTTCGGAGCGTTCCTCTGCCCGGGGCTCACATTCCGGCTTGAGGGCGATGCCAACGACTACCTCGGCAAGGGCCTCTCCGGCGGCAAGATCATAGTGACCCCATCTCCGGAATCCCTGTTCAGTGCCGAAGACAACATCATAGCCGGCAACACCATAGGCTATGGGGCCACCGGCGGACAGATGTTCATCAACGGCCAGGTCGGCGAGCGCTTCTGTGTCCGCAACAGCGGGGCGGTGGCTGTGGTTGAGGGAGTAGGAGACCACTGCTGCGAATACATGACCGGAGGCAGGGTCGTGGTGCTGGGCAGGACAGGCCGCAATTTCGCCGCCGGCATGAGCGGCGGCATCGCCTATGTCCTCAACACCGCAGGCGACTTCGACTACTACTGCAACATGGACATGGTCGAACTCTCCCTGCTCGAGACCGATGAAGACCGCCGGGAAGTCAAATCACTCATCAAGGCACACCACGCCCACACCGGCAGCCCTCTCGCCGCCCGCATCCTCTCCGAATGGGACTCCTGCGCCGCCCGCTTCATCAAGGTGATGCCGGTGGAGTACAAGAAGCTGCTGTAGCCAAAAGTGCCCAGGTTGACCTCTATTCCCCGATCCCGCTTCTCGAAGCCGGGACGGGGAATCCGTTTTTTTTGTAAATTTGCGCTGCGGATTTGTAAGCGTCTGTCACAGCGTCTGAAGAATCCGGGCCTGGTAGAGCCCGAACTCCAGTAAGTATATTTAAATCAAGTATTTATGCAGACGCAAAAGCACCACGGGATGCTTGCCCCCACCATCCTCTCCATCAGCCTTCTCACCGTAATGGCCGGCGCGGCCATGGCTCCGGCACTTTGGGCGGTGAAAGCCCATTTCGCTGACAGGTCAGACCTGCTCGTCCAGTTCATCGTCAGCCTGCCGGCCCTGTTCATCATCATCACAAACCTCTACTTCACAAGACTTTGCAAGCTTTTTAAGACAAAGACCCTTGCCGTAATAGGCCTTGCGATGTACGAGCTCTGTGGAGCAGGCGCCTTCTTCATTGACGATATCGCAGCAATTCTTGTGCTGAGGGCCCTGCTCGGAGTCTCGGTCGGTATGATCATGCCGCTGTCCACAGGGCTCCTTTCCTATTATTTCCCTCCGGAGGAACAGTCAAGGCTTATGGGGCTGTGCGCTGCAATGAACCAGGCCGGTGGCGTGATTGCCACGTTGATTGCGGGTGTCCTTGCCAAGGTAGGCTGGAACTATGCCTTCCTCGTCTACCTGATGGGGCTAGCAGTCCTCGTGCTCGTACTGGCATTCCTCCCGAACGAGCATCTGGAAGCACCCGCCGGCTCACAAAGTTTCCTGTCCAACATCAGGCGCTTCTATCCGTCAGTACTTGGCATGCTGCTGCTCATGGTTTGTTTCTTCGTTTTCCCGTCCAACTTCTCGGCCATCTGCGTCAGGACCACAAAACTCGATCCTGTGGCGATCACCATCATCATGGTGGCACTCGATGTTGTAGCGGCGCTTGTCGGGCTCGTATTCGGGGGCATGATGAAAACTTTCCGGATGAGCATCAAATACTTCGCACCTTTCTTCTTCCTGCTCGGGTATCTTTGTTTCGGATTGTCCCAGACTCTTCCGGCCCTGCTTGCAGGGTGCCTGTTCATCGGGATCGCCAATGGGGTAGGAGTACCTTATCTTAACACCATTGCGTCAATAAAAGCCGGCCGCGAAGCCGCCACGACAGTGATGCCGCTGCTCTCGGCCTCCCTGTACGCCGGACAGTTCCTCTCCCCGCTTCTTGTCACCCCGCTTGCGGGCATCCTTTTCCCGGGAAATGTCTGCGGAGTCTATCTGGTGGCCTGCATCTTCTGCGTGGCTTTTCTGGCGGAAGTCTTCCTGACCCGGCACTCCCAAGCCCTCCCGCCTGAAGCGTAGCCACCAACACCGGACAAATAGAGAGCAGGAAGAAAACGGAATGGTTTTCTTCCTGCTCGATTTATACCGGAAAAATTTTTAGTTTTCCTTGTACTTGTCAGGCATGGAGCCGTAGTCGCTCAGGCCTGTACAGCCTGCGAACGTGCCCTTTGCATCCTTATTCGGAATCTTGGTGAAGACGTCGAGGTGGTCGTTCCTCTCATAGAGGTGTACCTTGACTCCGTCAACCATGGTGTAAGGCGACTCCCCGGTGAGGCCGGTGCAGCCCATGAACATATACTGGGTGATGTTGATCTTCTTGCAGTTGTCAAACAACTCCGCAGGGATGGAGGTCAGAGCGGTGCAGTTGAGGAACGTGCTCTGGAACCGTGTGGTCCCGGAGAGCTTGTCAAACAGCCCGGCAGGAATCTCCTTGAGTTTCTCGCAACCCGCGAAGACGGTGATCATCATCTTGATATTCTCTCCGAAATCGAAGAACCCGGCCGGAATGGTCTCGAGTCCCGAATAAGAGAAGAGCGCTGAAACCAGGTATATGTCCTTGTTTGACTTGAACAGGCCTTCAGGCACTGCGGTGAGAGCCTGGCAGTTGTAGAACATGTTGGATACGTCCTCGAGTGCAGGCATATTGGTGAAGAGATTCTCCGGCACGTCTACAAGAGCCTTGCAGTTGTAGAACAGGCGAGAGGCATCGGTGACGTTGACCGCCGTATCGAAAAACCCTTCTGGTGCCGCGGTAAGCGAGGCCATGTTTTCGAATGCTCCGGACACGCTCTCGACATCGGCAAAGAGCCCCGGCTCCTCAGGGAGAGCGATCTGCGTCAGCGAAGTGCCCTTGAATGCCTCTTCAAGGGAGTTGATCTTCACGGCACCCCATGAGCGGACGGCCTTGAAATAATCGGTGATGTCGCTGTCATCGGAGTTGAACTCGTCCACCGTCCCGGAAATGGAGACGATGTATGTGCCGGCCTTGGCATACTGGTGTTCAAGCCTTGAGTAGCTGGAGACCCTGCCTTTGACCATGACTTCATCGCTCCCGTCACCCCAGTCGACCGTGCAGTCCACATCGTAACCGCATATAGGCAGCGCGGCTGTCTTGCCGTCTTCCGGGATTACGTATTCGAGCTGCATGCGGCCGTTGCCCTGCTTGAAAGCGTATTCGGCCACGGCTGACTCCGAGCCGCTGACGGCGGACACGACAAGGGTGGCATGCATCTCCTCGCCGGTGATGTTCCTGCCAGCCTTGAGAGTGATGAGGCTGCCGTCCACAGAGCATGATGCCCATTTGAGATCCATGTCCCGGAGTTCAACCTTGTAGGCCGGAACATTGCTGGAGACGTTGATCTTGAGTTCTCCTCCCTTGTATGATATGTACGGGGCACTGTCCGAGGCCAGGGTGATATAAGGCTCTGCTGATGCGCTCTGCGTCAGACTGATGACCGCACTGGCCTGACCTCCCTCGAGGATCAGCACCCTGGCGGTACGGCTTCCCTGGTCATCTGAGGCATAATCATCCACCGCGAGGGTAAGTTTATCGTTGACCTGATATGCATGGCACCAATCGCCCGCGTTGCTGCAAACGACCGCCTCCCAACCATAAGTGCTGCTGAGAGTAAAAGGTATGCGCCCGCCCGCGGAGGTCAGTTCCACTGAAGCCTCATTGTCAGCGCTTATCTTGACGGCAGGACTTTCCGAATAGAGTTTGAGGGCTTTATCCGCGTTGTCTTTCGAGCATCCGGCCAGGGCCAGTACACTCAAGGCCATGGCCAGGATGGCCTTTGATATATGTAATTTCATCTTTTTAAAAGTCTTATCAGTTCCACTCATAAGGAATATTGTCATAATCAATCAGTTCCCTGCACCCGTAGAAGCAATATGAGTAAGAGTACGGCGCAGTGAACACATCCGGAAACTGCTCACGCTCATAGAGATGGATTTTTTTGAGAACCTTGCTGACGCTGCCGTCTTCGCCGGTGACTTCCACCTCGACCTCAGCATACGGCGACTCCCCTGTCAGACTGCGGCACTCATCGAAGGTGCACTGGAAGGAGAACGCCTTCTTGTTGTAGGCGAAACTATGGGCAGGAATACGCTCAAGCGCGGAGCAGTTCTGGAACACGTACCCGAAGTCCGTGGCATCCGGAGCATATTTGAATATGCATCCGTCAGCATCATCCGGATCTCCGACAGTGACAAGGTTCTCGCAGTCCCTGAATGCATACTGGAAACTGGTGACCTTGATATTGTCCTTGAAAAGTCCCGCAGGCACGCCTGTTATGGAAGTGCACCCTTCAAAGACGTTGTCGAACTTGGTCACTTCAGAAAGTCCGCTGAATATGCCTTCCGGAATCTCCGGGAGGGACGAGCAGCCGTTGAAAGCCGATGAAAGGTTCTGAGCCGATACAGGGAATAGCTTGCTGCCAAGGGACTTGAGAGCGGAGCACCCTGCAAACACGTTAGAAAAATCCGTCACAGATGTGCACTTGGCGAACAGTCCGTCAGGCACTGAAGTGATGTTCACGCAATCCTCAAACAGGCTCTGCACAGAAGTCACCTTGGTGAGCTTGTCGAGAATGCCTGCAGGAATCTCCGATATGCCCGTATCCTTGAAACACATTGCGACATCCTCCACCAGAGGACAGTTGTCAAAGAGACCTGCCGGCACTGCCCCCAGGGAGGTACAATGGTTGAAAGTCTGGTTGAAACTGGTGGCGCTCACGCACTTGTCGAACAGGCCCGCCGGGACGGAAACCAGGTTTTCACAACTGTAGAATACTGACTTGAAACTTTTCGCATTGACGGCGTTGTCAAACAGCCCGGCAGGTATTTCACTGACGGCGGCGCGGTTGAAGGCGGACTCGAAAGTCTCCACCTTCCTGCCGGAAGCGAAAAGGCCGGCAGGGATCACCTCCAGGGCGCTTTCATAGAAGACGGAGTCAAAATCAGTCACTTCTGTATTTGCGGAGAACAGCCCGGAAGGCACGGTCTTGAGGCCGGTACCGGAGAATGTGGAGTTGAACGAGGTGACCTTGGTGTTGTTCTTGAAGAGCCCCTCAGGGACGCTCTCAAGGTACTGGCAATCGGCGAATGTGCTCTCGAAACTCTTCACCTCGGTGTTCTTGTCGAACAGGCCCGCCGGCACAGTCCCGATCCCGGTTCCCTTGAATGTGGAGACAAAAGAAGTCGCGGCAGTGTTGTTGCCGAACAGACCGGCAGGAATCTCCGTCAGGGATGAGCAGCCGAAGAAGACGCTGTTGAAGTCCGTAGCTTTCATCTCACTGAAAAGATCTGCCGGCACGGATTCGAGATTCTGGCACTCCATGAAGAGAGACCTGACATCGGTCACCTGATCCAGGGCATGGTATGTATCGGATGCCACAGTCTTGAGGCCGGCACCGTAGAATGCGGACGTCAGCATGGAGAACTTCTCCTTGCCCCACGACTTCACGGCTGTTATCTTGCGCATATATTTGCCGTCCATCAGCACATTGTCAAGGTAGGCGGTGATGATAGGCACATGTCCGTGCACCGTGACATCGTATTCTCCGCCCTCTTTATATGTATAGTTCAGATAGTCCACCATAGTGCGGACAGAAGCGATGGTGCCCCGTACATGCGTCGGGTCGAAGAGTTCACCTTCACCCCAGTCGATCTTGAGATCCATGTCCTTGCCTGCAAGAGGCAGGGCGATCTTGTCCCCGGCGCCTACAGTGACGGTAAATACAAGGCACGGGCCCCACTGCTCCACCGGTAGACTCTCGGAAGCGAGCACCTCCCCGTCCTGCTTGCAGGAGAATGTCAGCTGCGCGCTGCGGTCAGCCCCGGTTGCATTGGCATCCGAGGTGACAGTGACGGTATTCGCCTCATAGTCCGGGGCCACACTGAGCCAGGATGCGCCTTCCGGCACGGAGACTTCCCAGGTGGAAGTGTTGGCAAGGACGGAAAATGTCACGCTACGCCCCGATTCCGGGAAGACAAGTGATTCATGCTCAAGCTTGAGCTTAGGCTTTTCGGACTTGCCTGTCTGCCTGACCGCAACGCTCGCCATAGCATCTTCTCCGCTGACTATGGTCACAGTGGCGGAACGTTCATTGAATCCTTCGTTGGTCTGCACCATAATACGCAGTGCGCCGCCGACGGGCTCTGCCTGACACCAGTCAGCGGCCTCATCGTTGACGACACAGTCCCAGTCAAGCACTGTCTCGACATTGACCATGGCATACGAACCGTAGGATGAAAACTCGACCGAAGCGGTCTTGCGGTCCTTTTCGACCGTCACCGGGGTCCCGCCCTTCTTGGAAGCTGAGAGATAGAGTCCCTCTTCCTCCAACGCAGGCTCATTTTTCTCTGTACATGCCGCAAAACCGATAAGCGCGGCCACAGAGCACAATAACAGGAATTTGTACTTCATTTTATTTTTGAATATTAACTCGGTATCTTTTAAAGAAGCGCTGTTTTTCTTTTCCGACTACCAACCGGGACAAATTTAGAAAAATTTCATAAAGTATATACAGCCTGTCCGTTATTTTTTCTGACCGGGATTTGGCAAATTGCGTGGGGTTGAAACTGCGCTGAATCAAGCCGCTCCAACTCGTCGGACCTGCAAGGTTATAGAGTATTCACCGGATGTTACTCTAACATGAGACGGAAAGAGCCGCCAGACAATGATTATTCCGAAAGGTTATAGGGTCCAGGCCATATTCCTCTCTAACCCGGAAGCGTAATGCCCACACAGCAACCGTTCCGGGCCAAAGGCATTTTTTTTTGGGGGGGGGTAGCCCCTGACAGCGAGGCGACATGGGGCAAACAAAAAAGCCCGGCACAATGCGCCAGGC
>CAKUYG010000097.1 GCA_934702165.1 uncultured Bacteroidales bacterium
CCTCTGGAGTTCGCGTAAGTTTCCCACTGCGGGTGACAATACCAACCTTGCCATTGTCGGGCTTTTCAAGCCGGTGAGCAATGCCACCGCCCTTGGGGCTGACGGCTACACCAAGAAGGCTTGGGGCTCGGATCTCGTGAAGTATGAGAAGGAGTATCTCGACTACCTCTTCTATGACTATGTAAGTGCGCCTATTTATCTGGTGCCTTTCACCCCTAACGTACTTTCTACAGGAGGATTCACAAACGGCTATGGCTTCGAGCAGCAGTAGTGTCGACACCTTATAGAAGTGCTTGCCGCAGCCGGGATGTCTAACTGCGGCAAGCAGATATAGTATGCCCGGAGGTGCGGATGTTTCTGGCTGTTTTCACCCTTATCTTTCGTATTTGTATAATGTAAGATTTATTCTTACATATGAGGGTGTAAATAGATTGCTTATTCCAAGAACTGTAACTGTTACTTTGGGACCTCATTTTGAGGAGTTTATCCGTACCAACATTGCCGGAGGGCGTTATAATAACGCCAGCGAAGTGATACGTGCCGGACTCAGGCGGCTCGAAGAAGAAGAGAACCGTCTTGCCGCTATCCGTGCTGCTCTGAAAGATGGAGAGGAAAGCGGAATCGTTGAGGACTTTGATCCTGATGTTTTTCTGAGGAAGCTGAATGAGGCGAGGGAAAATAAAGTACAAGATATCTAAGCTCGCGGAGAGAGATCTGGCAGAAATATGGCAGTATACGTTATGATAAAATGGATGTTGACAGACATCTATAGTGCTGATGTGGCAGAGTGACGAACCGGAGGTAGGGATGCCGCCTGTGAGGCTTTTGTGTTGAGCAGGTGTCAAACCTGCCCCGGTGTCTATTCGCCTATAAGTGATTTCTAATGTGAAAAGTCTGATTCCGGAAGGGTCGGTCACGGTTATGTGCTGTGTATGGGTCTGGAAGCAATTCTCACCAGGCCGAGGTGGTCTGCCAAGGTGGGTCGGTTTTGCCGATCCCCGACAGAACGTTGTCTGGGCAGGGTGGTCGTGACCGGGTTTGACGGAATCTGGCGAGAGAGCGGTATCCTCGGGGGAAGTGTTGTGCCGGAGACTCTAGCCGATGCTGACTTCGGCTCCGGCTGAAGAGGCGATGCGCTTGATCAGGCCCTGAAGTACCGATCCGGGACCAAGTTCCTTGAAAGATGTCGCCCCGTCTGCGAGCATGTTCTCCACTGTCTGGGTCCATTTCACCGGTGAGGTGAGCTGCTTGAGCAGATTGTCCTTGATTTGTGCCGGGTCGGTCTCCGGCATTGCGGTAACGTTCTGGTAGATTGGGCAGGATGGGGCCTTGACTTCGGTTTTCTCTATGGCTTTGCCCAGTTCCACGCGGGCGGCCTCCATGAGAGGTGAGTGGAATGCTCCGCTGACGCTCAGCGGAAGGGCTCTCTTGGCACCTGCGGCTTTCATGGCTTCGCAGGCAGCCTCCACTGCTTGCTTCTCTCCCGAGATGACGACCTGGCCGTTGCAGTTGTAGTTGGCCGGAATCACGATCCCCTCAATGCCGGCGCAGATTTCCTCCACTTTCTCGTTCGGCAGTCCGATGATGGCTGCCATTCCGCCCGGGTTGGCCTCGCAGCATTTCTGCATCTCGCTGGCGCGTACGGCCACGAGTCTGAGTGCTGATTCGAAATCCACGGCGCCGCAGGCCACGAGGGCCGAAAATTCGCCGAGGGAGTGGCCTCCGACCATGTCCGGAGCCGGAAGACCTTCGCTGCAGAGGGCGAGACAGACGGAGTGGAGGAAGATGGCCGGCTGGGTGACCCTGGTCGCGCGCAGGTCTTCATCGCTGCCGCCAAACATTATATCGGTAATTCTGAAGCCGAGGATGTCGTTGGCCCTCTCCATCATCTCGCGGGCCTTGGGGCTGTTGTCGTACAGGTCCTTGCCCATTCCTGAGAACTGGGCTCCCTGTCCTGGGAATACATAAGCAGTCTTCATTGTGTGCATTTTTATTTCGCTGCAAAATTACAGAAAAATCAGTATATTTGCATTTCGGTAACCGCCCCCTTAGTTTAATGGATAAAATTTAGGATTCCGGTTCCTACGATAGGCGTTCGATTCGCCTAGGGGGTACTAAGAAGTTGTTTTGATTTATGTTGAAAATTCTTTTACTGGCTTTTTCGCCATAGTTTTCCTGGCTTTTTCAGTCAGATAGTTCTACTATCTTTTTCAAAATCCAGAAAAAACTCTGGCGGAAAAATCTTCATAAAATTTATGACAAATAAATTCAAAACAACTTCTTAGATAGTCTTTATGGACAGTCTTGATGACATCAGAGGGAGAATCAATGAGATAGACTCCAAACTGGCAGATCTTTTCGAGCAGCGCATGGTTGAATCCGGCCGGGTGGCCGAGCTGAAGCGGCGGGAGGCTCTTCCCGTCTGCGACCCTGCGAGGGAAGCGGAAGTGATCAGGCGCAACTCGGCGCTGGTCGGGGACGACACCATCAGGGAATATTACATCAATTTCGAGCAGGAGCTCATGGCGCTTTCCCGCAAATATCAGCAGCGCCTGCTGTCAGGGATGAAGATTGCCTACAGCGGAGTGCCCGGCGCTTTTGCCGGCATTGCCGCGGAGAGGATGTTCCCCGGTGCCGAGCTTGTCCCATGTAGAGACTTCGAGAGTGCATACTGTGCTTGTGCCAGTGGGGATTGTGATTCTGCGGTGCTGCCTTTTGAGAACAGTTCGGCAGGGGAGGTTTCCGCCGTCACTGACCTGATGTTCTCCGGCCCGCTGTTCATCAACAAGGTGGAGGCCATAGAGGCGGTGCAGAACCTGCTCGGAGTCGAGGGCGCAAGCCTTGAGACAGTCACCCAGGTGGTAAGCCATCCCCAGGCCCTGTCCCAGTGTGCAGAGTATATCCGCATTCATGGATTCAGCCAGCACGAATACCCCAACACTGCATCGGCCGCCAAGATGGTCTCCGAGACTGCAGACAAGAGCGTAGCCGCCATCGGAAGTGCCGAGTGTGCTGAAATCTATGGGCTTAAAGTGTTGGAGGCGCGTATCAACGGGTCCAGTGTCAATACCACGCGCTTCGCCGCGTTCTCCCGGGCCCAGTCTTTCAGCCGGACGCGCGACAGCCACTTCATCCTCATGTTCACCGTCAAGAACGAGGCCGGATCTTTGGCAAAGACTCTGAATATCATCGGAGCGCACGGATACAACATGAGCTGCCTCCGCAGCCGTCCGATGAAAGGGCTGATGTGGAACTACTACTTCTATGTGGAGCTCGACGGCAATATCGACACCCGTGACGGGCGCAGCATGCTCAACGAACTCGGCACCTTGTGCGATCGTCTCAAGGTAGTCGGCTCATTCTGAGTAAGATGAAAAATTCCATCGGTACAAGCGTCATCATGACCGTATTCGGCGAGAGCCACGGCCCCGCAGTGGGGGCGGTGCTCGACGGGCTTGCACCAGGCATCTCCGTTGATGATGCGTTCATCGCCTCGCAGCTCTCTCGCCGCCGTCCTTCGGGATCTCTCGATACGGCCCGTGTGGAGAAGGACAATTATCAGATAATCAGCGGTGTCCATAACGGATACACTACCGGTGCGCCGCTCACCATAATCATACCCAATGAGAATGTCCGCAGTTCGGATTATCAGGAAGGCATAGCGCGTCCGTCCCACAGTGACTTTGCAGCGGAGATGAAGTACCACGGTTTCGAGGATCTTCGCGGAGGCGGCCATTTCTCGGGGAGAGTGACCGCTGGGGTTGTGGCTGCCGGGGCGATATGTCTAAGTGCCCTGAAGTCAAGGGGGATTACAATCGGCACGCATATCCTCAGTTGTGCCGGGGTGAAGGACAGACCATTTTCCCTTGACCCGCAGGAAGAGATTACATCTTTGGAAACCAAGCATTTCCCGGTGCTTGATGATGTCTCCGAGGCGATGGGAGATGCAATCCTCAGGGCCAAAGAGGCCGGAGATTCCGTCGGGGGCGTGATCCAGAGCGCAGTCTGCGGACTCCCGGCGGGGGTGGGGGAGCCGTGGTTCGACTCCCTCGAAGGGATGATTTCCCGTGCCGCCTTCGCCATAGGCGGCATAAAGGGGATAGAATTCGGCGATGGCTTTGGCCTCTCCGCCATGCGCGGCTCAGCGGCCAACGACCCGTTCCGGATCAAGGACGGGCGCATAGTCACCACGACAAACCGCAGCGGCGGGATCAACGGCGGGATCAGCAACGGCATGCCGCTTGTCTTCAATATGGCGGTGCGCCCCACTCCTTCCATCTTCAAGGCGCAGGAGACGGTGGATTTCCGCCGCGCAAAGGAGGTCGAACTCAGCCTCAAGGGGAGGCACGATCCGGCGATAACACGCCGTATCTGCATAGTAGTGACAAGCATGGTGGCCGTTGTGCTCTGCGATGCACTCGCACTGCGCTTTGGAACGGACTTCTTGGGAGGGGAAAAATGAAAAACAAAAAGGTTCTTATAGTCGGATTGGGTCTTATGGGTGGCTCTTATGCTGCCGCGTTGAGCTCTGCCGGATATGAAGTGGGCGGCCTCTCCGACCGTCAGGATGCCCTGGATTATGCCAGACGCAGGAACTGGATAAGGCACGGGATGACCAGCCCGGATCCGAAATATATTGAAGGTTTTGACATCGTCGTCTCCGCGCTCTATCCACGTGTCTTCATAGATTGGGTGCGGGACAACGGGGGGCATCTCAGGCGCGGTTCGACACTTACCGACATTTCCGGTGTCAAGGGCTGTGTGGTGCCGCGGATACAGGGCATGCTTGCCGGCAGGGTCGAGTTCGTGCCTGCCCATCCCATGGCCGGAAGGGAGTTTTCCGGGATAGAATACAGCGACCCGGGCATATTCAAGGGGGCCAATTTCATCATCACCCCGACAGAGCGCAACACCCCGGAAGGCATAGCCGTGGTGGAGGACATGGCACGTGACATGGGATTCGGGAAGATCTCCTCCCTCAGCCTCGAGAGGCACGACGAGATGGTGGGCTTCCTCTCGCAGTTGACTCATTGTATCGCCGTGGCCCTGATGACCTGCAAGGAATCAAGGCACCTGGTGGACTACACAGGCGACTCTTTCCGTGACCTCACGCGTATCGCCAGGATCAACGAAGACATGTGGACGGAGCTCTTCTTGGAAAACAAGGACGAACTGCTCAGCCAGATGGACCTTTTCATGGACAGGTTCGGTGCCCTGCGTGACGCCGTCCGCGACTCGGACGAGCAGACCATGAAAGAGATGATGCGCCTCTCGACCTTGAGACGCTCGTGGTTTGACAAGAAAAAGGAGAAGTAGCATGAACATGAATTTCAAGCGCAAGCTCATCATCCCCCAGGAGATAAAGGAAATGTACCCGATCTCCGAGGCGGGAGCGCTTGCCAAGGCAGCCAATGATGCACAGATAGCAGACATATTCACAGGCAGGAGCGACAAACTGCTGCTCGTGATCGGACCGTGCTCCGCCGACAGGGAGGATGCCGTCATCGACTATATCACCCGCCTGCGAGGGCTTCAGGAGCAGGTCAAGGACAAGATAGTGTTGGTGCCGCGCATCTATACCAACAAGCCTCGCACCACAGGCGAGGGCTACAAGGGGATGCTCCACCAGCCGGACCCCAACGCCCACTCCGACATGCTCAAGGGCCTGATTTCCATCCGCAAACTGCACATGCGCGCCATCAATGAGACAGGCTTCTCCTGCGCTGACGAGATGCTCTACCCGGAAAACCACAAGTATCTCTCCGACCTGCTGTCGTACGTGGCCGTGGGTGCGCGCTCCGTGGAGAACCAGCAGCACCGCCTTACCGCGAGCGGTCTGGACATCCCTGTGGGGATGAAGAATCCGACCGGGGGCAACCTCTCCGTGATGATGAACGCACTCCGGGCGGCACACAGCCCACATACGTTCATCTACCGCAACTGGGAGGTGGAGAGCAAGGGCAACCCTCTCGCGCATGCCATACTCCGGGGGTATGTGGATTCTCGGGGCAACACACATCCCAACTATCACTATGAAGATCTGGAGCAGCTTTGTGACCTGTATGCGCAGAGCGGACTTGCCAACCCGGCGGTGATAGTGGATACCAACCACTCCAACTCGGGCAAGAAGTATCTTGAACAGATCCGCATCTCCAAGGAGGTGCTGCACAGCACCAGACACAACCCCGACATTTTCCGTCTCGTCAAGGGGCTCATGATAGAATCTTATATAGAGGACGGAAACCAGAAGGCCGGTGACGGCGTGTATGGACGCTCTATCACCGACCCTTGTCTCGGCTGGGAGAAGACCCGCGAGCTGGTGCTCGATCTGGCGGATCTCCGTTAGTTTTTCTTCTTCTCGTAGAGGAAGCGCTTGATCTTGTGGGTGGCCGTGCGGATGAACGGCTCTTTCTGGATCTCCACGGACTTGATGTTCATGAAGCGGCTTACTTTCGAGTTCACGAAGTCGAGGATGGCTTTCTTGCGGGCCTCGATGTCCTCGATGAACTTGTCCTGACCCTCAAGGTTCCAGTCTATTATGTTGTCGTTGAACTGGACCAGTGCCACGAGTTTCCCGTCCCTCTGGACGACGAGCGATTCGCCTATGCCCTCCATGCTGTTTATCACATTCTCGATCTCTTCCGGGTAGATGTTCTCTCCTGATGCTCCGATGATTACGCTCCCGAGCCGGCCTTTGATGGAGAAGCGGCCTTTCTTGTCGATGCTTGCGAGGTCTCCGGTGCGGAACCAGCCGTCCTGAGAGAGGACGGATTCGGTGCGTTCGTAGTCCTTGTAGTATCCGAGCATCACGTTGGGGCCCTTGACGCAGATTTCACCTTCTCCTGTCTGGGGGTTGACGTCTTCCAGTTTGACCTCGATGCCTCTGACTGGTTTGCCTGTGGTGCCCGGCCATGTCTTGCGTGGGGCGGCCGTGCAGATCAGGGGTGCCGTCTCTGTGAGCCCGTAGCCGATGGCATACGGGAATCCGGCCTTCTTTAGGAAGACCTCCACCTCCGGGTCGAGCTTGGCCCCGCCGATGCCGAAAAATCCCATCCTGCCGCCGAATGTCTTCTTGAGTTTCATGCCCACGAGGGAATAGAGAAGCCATTTGGCATGCTTGTCAAGGTATGAGAGGAACTTGCTCCTGGCGATGGTCGGGACGATGCTGCTGCGGTAGATCTTCTCAATGATGAGCGGCACGGACAGCATGGCGGTCGGCCGTATCTTGGCGAGCGTGGCTATGAGGATGGACGGGGTCGGGACTTTCTGTATGTATTCCACCTTGGCCCCCATGGCGAAAGGATACAGCATGCCGATGCTCATCTCGTAGGTGTGAGCCATGGGGAGGATCGACAGGAACACATCCTTGCGGCAGATCTTGTAGCTGTACCAGGAGTTGAGGACATTTGTGCAGAAGTTGCGGTGGCAGAGCATCACGCCCTTGGCCTTGCCTGTGGTTCCTGAAGTGTAGAGGATGGCAGCGGTGTCGAGTGCTGTAGGACGGCTGACCTTGCCGTCGCAGGTGTAGGAACTGCCTTCGGCCTTGATGAAACTCAGGTCGCCTATGGCGATGACGAGGGTGAGCCGCTTCATGGCCTCTTCGCTCAGTTTCGGCAGCTGCTTCTTGGAGATGAAGATGGCTTTGGCCCCGGAGTGTGTGAGGATGTTCTCGACTTCTCCCGCTGAGAGTTCTGGAAGCATCGGGATCGCTATCCGGCCGTATGCCGTGATGGCGAAGAATGCGGCAGTCCAGTTTGGAGAGTTTTCCGAGAGGATGGCCACCTTGTCACCTGCGCCTATGCCGAAGTTCGAGAGGCGCTTCGAGATGTTGTCGCAGCAGTCCCTGAACTGTGCGTATGTATAGCTCTGGGCTCCACCGACAAACTCCGCCGCCGTCCTTTTCGGGAAGGAGGTGACGGAGTGTTCGTAGAGCTCAGCAAGGGTGCTGAACTGTGGCTTCATCGGCGGTATTTTTCAAGTCCTGCGGCAAGGATCTCCAGAGCTTTCTGCAGTTCCGGAACTTCAAGCACGTATGCGAGGCGTATATGGTTCTTGCCGGCGTCAGGGGTCTTGTAGAACGAGGCGGCCGGGGTGACCATGGT
>CAKUYG010000098.1 GCA_934702165.1 uncultured Bacteroidales bacterium
GTGGAGTCGTTTTCCAGACTTTTTTACGGTGGCGGAAAGTTTGCGGTCCAGACCTTGACTGGGGTTGCGCTGATAGGTATCGATGAGGCAGTATGCTTCCGCTTCTCAAAGGACGGCGGACGTTGGGAAGTGACCACATCAGGGCGCAGCGTGTATGAGATGAAGGCGCGTACTGGGGCATCGGACATCCTTTCGCTCTCAGACAAATATGTCCAGACATCAAAGGACTGCATTGTCAACTCGTCTTATCTGTCATCGATAGAGACCAGTTCCATGCGCTGCCGCCTGTGCCCGCCGTACGGAGACATCGAGATATATGCCTCCAGACGTTATTTCTCTAAATTGAGGGGGCTGATACAGACTATATGATCTGTTCTTCCGGGACCTGCGGGATTGCGGTGGCCGCTTCTGTGAGCTTTGTCTTCATCCATCTGTCCCCCTTTATCCTGAAAGCGAAGATGATGCCTTTGAGGCTCAGTTCTGTGGCCATGGCTATCCAATAGCCTTCCAGTCCGAGATGCGGGATGAGCAGAAGCGCGAGACCAAGACGTATCACCCACATGCTCAGCAGGTTGATTGCTGACGGGATGAGTGTGTCGCCCGCTCCGACGCAGCATCCGTATGCCACTATGCTCACTCCGAAGAGGAGTTCTGCCCAGGCTTCGATCCTGAGGCATGATGCTCCGAGCGCGATCACCTCCGGATCCTGGCTCATGAGCTCCATGATCTGCGGAGCGAAAGCCCACATCAGCACAGCGAGCAGGGTCATCATGGATGCTCCCGTGCCTATGGTCACTTTGGCGAAACTGCGGGCCATGTCCTTGCGTCTCGCTCCGAGGCTCTGTCCGACAAGGGTCGTGGCAGCGTCCTGCATGCCGTATCCGGGCAGATAACAGAAACCCTCAGCTATTACGGCGAATGAGTTGGCGGCTATGGCCACGGTGCCGAGCGGAGCCACGATCACGGTAGCCGCCACATATGCGCCTCTGGTCACGACGTTCTGAAGCCATAGCGGCCAGCTTATGTCAAATGCGCGGGAGAAGATTCTGCCGGCCTCATCCCTGCCCGTGCGGCAGTCCTGTCCCCTTTGCCTGAGTTCCGGTGAGCAGGTGAAGATGTAGAATAGCAGGAATCCGCCCGCACAGAGAGTGGCGAGCCCGGTGCCCAGTGCGGCGCCTTTGACCCCGAGTCCGAGCACGAATATGAACAGGTAGTTGAACAGCACATCCAGAAGGCACATCGCCATGCTGGTGATGCTCGGTATCTTCATGTTTCCGCTTGCAATCAGGGATGCTTCGCAGAATATGGCTATCTGGAAGGTCGGAAGGAAGAGCGAGTAGATGCGGAAGTAGTCAGAGGCGTCGCTGCGGATGTCCTCCGCTCCTCCCAGCCATCCGGGAAGGGCTCCGCTGACCGCGAGCCCGATGACCGAGAGGATGACGCTGACCAGTGCCACTGTGGCAAGTCCCTTATGGAAAATCTTTCTGGCTCCGCCGAAGTCCCTGGCTCCGCAGCGGTGCGCGACCTGCACGCTGAAGCCTGAGTTGTTGGCGTAGCAGAAACCTCCAAGTATCCATGTGGAGGTGCTGACCAGGCCCACGGCTGCGGCAGGCGCCGAACCCAACCGGCCCACCATGGCCGCATCGATGTAGCTCATCAGGCACATGGAAAGCTGGGCCAGAATGGCCGGAAGTGCAAGCAGCAGAGTGAGTTTGAACTGGTCGGCCGTGCCCATGGGGCTTCCGCCTCTCAGGCGGGCGAGCAATATGTCCTTGTTTGCAGATGCCATCGTGATTTCCGAAAAACTTGCAAAGATAGCAATTTTAGTGACTCTACCGGACAGGTGTGACGTAAGTGACGGAGGGTCAATAATTGTGGAAAACTATGTTGAAAACTTTTTCCCCAAGTTCTGCCGACAGGGTGATATTTTAGTCCGATTATGACTAATTTTGTCCTCCTACCAAGACAAATTTTTAAAGACCATAACTTATGGATGTACGTAAAACCAACGGCTCGGTCGAGGAGTTCGACAAGGCTAAACTTGCAAGAGGAATCCACCAGGCATACAAGTCGGCCAAAGAATACTGCGATGATGCCATAGTAGTCTCCATCATAAACAACCTCTATGTCTATGAGGGCATTACGAGTGCAGAGATCCGCCGTCAGGTGGAGGAGTCGCTCATGTCCATCAACAAGAAGGTTGCCCTTGCCTATATCGAGAAGTTCGATGCTGATGTGGATCTGCGCCGCAAGCGTGACTTCATAAAGGACTATATCGCCGCGTCCAACGCCGCGACCGGTTCCAAGTTCGACGCCAACGCCAATGTCACCCGCAAGAACATCGTGACCCTCGGCAACGAGCTCTACAAGGAGAACAACATCAAGCAGAACCGCTATATCATGTGCGACAAGATAAAGACCCTTTACGGGCGGGCCCTTGCGGACCAGTACCTCAAGGATCTCAACTCGCACATCCTCTACAAGCATGACGAGAGCGGCACCCCGGGCTTCCCTTACTGCGTGGCGATATCCATGTACCCGTTCCTCGTCAGCGGTCTGCGCGAGCTGGGCGGGGTTTCGATAGCCCCGACTGATCTAAAGTCGTTCTGCGGTGAGTTCATCAACCTCGTCTATTCTGTCTCCTCCCAGTTCATGGGGGCCGTGGCCACGCCGGAGTTTCTGATGTACCTCGATTATTTCATCCGCAAAGACTACGGGGATGATTACCTCTCCCGTCTTGACGAGGTGGTGGAGCTCAACGCCAAGAAGCGCACGCTCGTCAAGGTGATAGACAACTATTTCCAGCAGGTGGTACACTCCATGAACATGCCTGCCGGCAACAGGGGCTACCAGACCGTGTTCTGGAACATCAGCTATTTCGACCGCAACTATTTTCAGGGTGTGTTCGGGGATTTCCGTTTCCCTGACGGCAGCGCGCCGAAATGGGAGACACTCGACTGGCTGCAGAAGCATTTCATGAACTGGTTCAACGAAGAGCGCCGGCGCTACATCCTCACCTTCCCGGTGGAGACCATGGCACTTCTCACCGACGGAGGCGACGACTACCTTGACAAGGACTACGCCGACTTCACTGCGGAGATGTGGGCCAAGGGGCACAGCTTCTTCTGCTACATCTCCAACAGCCCGGATTCCCTTTCAAGCTGCTGCCGCCTGCGCAACAGCCTGAAGGATCTCGAGGACAAGGAGGACAGCGCGCACAACCATACCACTCACCAATATTCCATGGGCACGGCTTCGGTGGCTACTGGTTCCAAGTCCGTGATGACCATCAACCTCAACCGTCTGATCCAGGACTCTGTGCGCCGTTACTTCCTTGAGCGCAGGGGAGTGACGCTTCCGGCCGGCAAGCCTCTCGACCCGCTGTCCAACTTCTACGACAAGGACGATCTGTACACCAATTATATAGACAAGGACCTCACCGAGATGACGGAGCGCGTGCACAAGTACCAGATCGCGTTCAACGAGATCATCAAGGACTTCCTCAAGGCCGACATGCTCGATGTCTACAAGGCAGGCTTCATCGACATGAAGAAGCAGTACCTCACCGTGGGTGTGAACGGCCTCACGGAGGCAGCCGAGTTCCTCGGACTCAAGATATCCCCGAACCCTGAGTACGGCGATTTCGTCAACACGGTTCTTGAGACCATCAATATATCCAACCGCAAAGACCGCACGCCGGAGGCCATGTTCAACACCGAGTTTGTCCCGGCCGAGAACCTTGCCGCCAAAAACTACAAGTGGGACAAGAAGGACGGCTACTTCGTCTCCGGCAAGCACAACCTTTACAGCTCATATTTCTACAATCCTGAGGATGTCGAGGTGTCCATGATCGACAAGTTCAAACTTCATGGGGAGGATTTCGTGAAGTATCTTGACGGCGGCTCGGCTCTGCACATGAACCTCGCGGAGCATCTCTCCAAGGAGCAGTACCGGAGGCTTCTCAATGTCGCGGCACACTACGGAACCAACTACTTCACTTTCAACGTCCGCAACACTGTCTGCAACGACTGCGGCTTCATCAGCAAGGATACGTTGACCAAGTGCCCGAAGTGCGGCAGCACCAACATAGACTACCTCACGAGGGTGATCGGCTACCTCAAGAGGGTCTCATCCTTTGCGGAACCGCGTCAGGAGGAGGCTAAGAAGAGGTTCTACAATCCGGGAAACGATGATTAAATATCTGCCCGGACTCACTGATGTGGTCCTGGAAGAGATACCCGACAGAGTGACCCTGGCAGTCGAAATCACGAACTGCCAGGGTTCTTGTCCGGGATGTCACTCTCCATTTCTGCGACGGGATATCGGAGAGGAACTGACTGAAGAGGCTCTGGACAGGATGATTGAAGACAATTTCGGTGTCAACTGCCTGCTGTTCCTGGGGGAGGGCAATGATCCGGCGGCCCTTCTCCGTCTTGCTTCCCATCTGCGCATAGCTTGGCCCGGCGTGGAGATCGCCTTATATTCCGGCAGGAAAGATGTTGAAGCGGAGATCAAAGAGGCCTTCGATTATGTGAAGGTCGGACCATATGTCGAGGACCTGGGGCCTCTCAACGAGAAGACTACCAACCAGAGGCTATACCACAGGGGTGAGGATATCACTTCCCGCTTCTGGAGGAAAAACAATAACCAGTAGAATATGACCAAGTTATCAGCTCTGGTCACTCTTGCCGTCCTTGCCGTGTCATGCGGTGACGCCAAGATTGACCGTTTTGCTCTTGTGGAGCGCAACAACCCGCATGTCGCATCCATCGACACCCTTTCTTCTCTGTCCGTGGGCAACGGCCGTTTTGCTTTCACTGTCGATGTGACCGGGCTCCAGACTTTTCAGACCCTTTATTCCAAAGGGGTTCCTCTCGGCACACAGTCCCAGTGGGGTTGGCATTCTTTCGCTAATCCGGAGAATCTCCGCTTTGAGGAGACCCTCAAGGCTTATGATTTCGGACGTGGGCATGAAGAACTTTACGCCTGTCAGCTCAAGGAGGGCCGCGGCAAGGCCGCTTCCGACTGGTACCGGGTCAATCCTCACCGGCTTCACCTCGGGGTGATCGGTTTCCTCGGGCTTGAGCCGGCCGAGCTCAGCGAAATCGACCAGACCCTGGACATGTGGGATGGGGTGATACGCTCGTCCTTCCTCGTCCGCGGTGAGGAAGTTGACGTCCTGACTTCGTGTGACCCGTCCTATGACAAGGTCGCCGTCTCCATAAGCACCAGGGCTCATGTTCCCGTCTCTTTCCGCTTCCCGTATCCGACCGGGGCGCATGCTGATGACGCCTGTGACTGGAGCAGGGATGCTCTTCACGAGACTGAGATAGATCAGGAAGAGAGCGGGATGGTGATACTGCGCCATACGCTTGACGCCACGGTATATTACATAAAGGTATGCTATGAAAACGCCGCCCTTTCCAGGATCGGGCGCAACGCTTTTGTGCTTACCCCGGATGCTGACAGCTGGAGTTTCACTGCTGAGTTCTGTCAGGCCCGTCCGTCCATGGAGCGCTCCAGTGCCGCAGCTTCCCGTGCGGCCACGTCCAGTTATTGGCAGTCCTATTGGGAGGATGGTGCTGTGGTGGACTTCAGCGCCTGCACGGATCCACGTGCGGCTGAACTTGAACGCCGTGTCGTGCTCAGCCAATATCTTCTTGCCATCCAGTGCTGTGGTGACGTTCCTCCGCAGGAGACGGGACTCACTTACAATTCCTGGTTCGGCAAACAGCACATGGAGATGATATGGTGGCATCAGGCCCACTTTCCCCTCTGGGGGCACGAAGATCTGCTCGCCAGGACTCTTCCTTGGTACGGCAAGGTCGAGCCTGTGGCAAGGGCCATAGCGGAGCGGCAGGGTTTCAAGGGGCTGCGCTGGATGAAGATGACGGACCCGTCAGGTGTGGAGGCGCCTTCAAATACAGGCTCTTTTCTCATCTGGCAGCAGCCTCACCTGATTTATCTGGCCGAACTCCTGTACCGGGCGGCGCCGGATGCGGAGGTGCTGGAAAGCTACGGAGAACTGGTGGACCAGACGGCCGAGTTTATGGCGGATTTCGTCAGCTATGATGCTGAGAATGACCGCTATGTGCTCAAAGGCTGTATCGCTGCACAGGAGACCCTGCGGGCCGACAAGACCGTGAATCCTCCTTTCGAATTGTCTTATTGGCACTTCGGCTTGAGCACCGCACAGCTCTGGAGGGAGCGTCGCGGGATTGAGCGGAACCCCGAGTGGGATACCATCATCTCCAAGCTCTCGCGTCTCGCCTCAAAGGACGGGCTTTATCTTGCCGCCGAGAGTGAACCTGACACCTATTCGGACATAAGAATGTACTCCGACCACATGGCCGTGCTTGCATCGGTCGGCGTGCTGCCTCAGACTTTCCAGTCGGAGCCGGAGACCATGAAGAACACCCTGGACTGGGTGCTGGACAACTGGAACTGGAACAAGACCTGGGGTTGGGACTATCCGACCACCTGCATGAACGCGGTCAGGATGGGTGAACCGGAGAAGGCCGTAGATGCCATAATGATGGACAACAGAACCAACACCTATCTTCCGAACGGTCACAATTATCAGGACGCCCGTCTGCGCTGCTATCTCCCGGGTAACGGCGGACTTCTGACCGCCGTGGCTCTCATGTGCGCCGGATGGGACGGCTGCACTGAGCAGAATCCGGGTTTCCCTAAGGACGGAAGGTGGAAAGTGCGTTGGGAGGGGCTCAGAAGGCTGCCATAAAAAATATTGGAATTTTTTCAGAACTTTGTTCCCGGGGCGCGTTGCTTAAAGACTTGTGCGTTCCGGGATTTTTTTGTTATAGATTTCAAGTTCGTGAGAGTTCATGCTTATGATTTGTAAGCGGATCTGCATGTTTTGCGGTAGTGATGGGTGTTTGCTGTTTTGCAGGATTTTTCTTTTATTTGCTGCGGATACGAAAATTATTGACCGCTGATATCTTCTGTGCTTCTTTTTGCACGTGAGGTGTGGGCGGAAGGCTTGAAACTCAAAACAGTGTATTGCTATATGGGAAGATTTGATTTTCTTGTGAAGGGGGGACTTGGTCTCTCTTTCGCTGCCGCGCTTCTGGCGACGGCGTCCTGTGAGAAACCTCTCAAGGATCTTTCTCTTGATTTTGTCTCATCCGAAGAAACTGCTGTCATAAAGCAGGGTGAGACCCTACAGCTGCCGTTCTCAGTAGGCGAGGCCGGCGCAGCCGTCCTCGAAGTGGAGGCGGTATCAGACAACGCTGATTACGCGGCCAGCGTGGAGATGTCGGAGACCGATGCCGCTTCAGGCGTGCTCAAGGTGACGGCTCCGAAGTACATACTTGCCCCTGTGACAGTCAATGTCGAGGTAAGTGCCGTCGATGCCGCGAACTCCCGTACTGTCAAGAAGAATGTTGCAGTATCGGCTGTGATGGCCGACAATTTCCAGGAGGTTTCAGCCGCGGCCAACACATATATCGTGAAGCCGGGCGCTTTCGTCAAGTTCCCCGCCGCCAATCTTTCTGCTAAGGTGGATTTCGCTTCTGCCGCCCTGCTGTGGCAGGACTGCAAAGGCATGGTTGCCGATGTCATCGCGGATCCTGCTTCAGGCAGCATATATGTCTCCCTCAATCCGGAACTCAGCGGCAACGCCGTGGTTGCGGCATCAGATGCCGACAAGAAAGTGGTATGGAGCTGGACACTCTGGGTGGCTGACTATGATCCTGCCGCCAAGACGATGGACTACACCGACAAGGCTTCAGGCGCAAGCTACAGTTTCATGGACCGCTATCTTGGCGCCGTCTCTGCGGAGCCTGGCACGGACGCTGTCAGCGGCAACTTCTACCAGTGGGGTCGCAAGGACGCTTTCCCTGGTTCTACTCTGGCCGCTTCTCTCAAGGAGGTCTATGACATCGAGGGCAATGTTGTCGAGTACAGTGTGGAGGCGTGTGCCGCAGAGAACAACATTCCTAATGGTGTCGCCAATCCTTTTACATGGTATTCAGGCGTACGGGGTGGTAAC
>CAKUYG010000099.1 GCA_934702165.1 uncultured Bacteroidales bacterium
ACCGGATACTTGACCTCGATTTCATCCCAAGGGTTAGGGGTGAGCTGCTTCATGCCGAGAGAAAGCTTGTGGTTGGCCTCATCGAAATCAAGGATCTGCACCTCGATGGTGTCACCAGGGGCAACAACCTCTGAAGGATGCTTGATCTTGTTCCAGCTGAGGTCGCTGATGTGCACGAGTCCCTCGACGCCGTCCTCAAGCTCAGCGAACACGCCGAAGTTGGTGATGTTGCGTACGACTGCCTTGTGCTTGCTGCCTACAGGATACTTCTCGCGGATGTTCTCCCATGGGTTAGGGGTAAGCTGCTTGAGACCGAGGGAAATCTTGCGTGCCTCACGGTCGATGGAAAGAACCTGAGCCTCAACCTCATCTCCTACCTTGAGGAACTCCTGTGCGGAGTGGAGACGAGGAGACCATGACATCTCGGAGACATGTACAAGGCCTTCAACGCCAGGCTCGATCTCCACGAATGCGCCGTAATCAGCGATAAGGATCACCTTGCCCTTAACCTTGTCGCCGACCTTGAGGTCAGGATTGAGGTTGTCCCAAGGATGTGGGGTAAGCTGCTTGAGACCGAGGGCGATACGCTTCTGCTGCTCGTTGAAGTCAAGGACAACGACCTTGATCTTCTCATCGAGAGAAACGACCTCCTCAGGATGGTTGACACGACCCCATGAAAGGTCGGTGATATGGATGAGACCGTCGACGCCGCCGAGGTCCACGAACACACCGTAGTTGGTGATGTTCTTGACAACGCCCTCGAGGATCTGGCCTTTCTCGAGCTTGCTGATGAGCTCTGCCCTCTTCTGCTCCTGCTCCGCCTCAAGAAGCGCCTTGTGTGACACTACCACATTGCGGAACTCCTGGTTGATCTTGACGATCTTGCAGTCAATGTTCTGGTTGACGAACTGGTCATAGTCGCGGATAGGCTTGATGTCGATCTGTGAACCAGGGAGGAACGCCTCGATCCCGAACACGTCCACGATCATGCCGCCCTTGGTGCGGGTCTTCACGAAACCCTTGACAACCTCGTCGTTCTCGAACGCCTCGTTGACCCTGTCCCAAGACTTGAGGGTGCGGGCCTTGCGGTGAGAGAGTACGAGCTGTCCTTTCTTGTCTTCTGCAGACTCAACATAGACCTCAACCTTGTCGCCAACTTTGAGATCCGGATCATAACGGAACTCTGATACAGGGATGACGCCCTCGCTCTTGCCGCCGATGGTCACTACGACCTCGCGCTTGTTGAGCCCGGTCACCTCTCCCTCGACAACCTCGTTCTCCACAACCTTGGAGAGAGTCTTGTCGTATGCTTCTTCGATGGCTTTGCGGTCGGTATCGCCATAGACGTCACCGCCTTCAAAAGCATCCCAGTCGAAGTCCTCAGGTTTCACGGAAGCGTTGAGCATTGCGCCTTTCTTCTCCGCCTTCGGAGCTTCTTCCTTTACGGTCTCTACCGCAGGCTCAACCGGAGCTGCCGCAGCCACCTCTTTGTTTTCAATTTCGCTCATTTGTAAAATTAAACAAACTATTAGTTAAACATTATGTTACATGCCGTCCGGGCACGCCCGGAACCAAAGCGCGCAAAGATAGCAAAAAAAACTGATAGTCAAAGCATTTTCTTGCGCTTGAAGATATACCATACAGCAAGTACAAGCACGACCATCAGCAGAAGTATGAACAGCCACGCAAGAGGGCTCTGCGACAGCGGAAGCCCGACATTCATCCCGTAGAAGCTGGCGACAAGCGTAGCAGGCATGAGAAGCAGGGAGACGAAAGTGAATGTCTTCATGATGCGGTTCTGGTCGAGGTTGATGATACCGACCACGGTGTCCTGCATATATTCAAGTCGCTCGAATGTGAATGTGATGTGGTTGATGAGGGATGCGATATCCTGCAATATTATGCCAAGGTCCTGACGGAAGTCAGGGTCTTTCGGGCACAGACGGCTCTTGAGCACGTTGGAGATGAGACGCTGCTTGTCCACGATATTTTCGCGGACGTACATCGCATTTTGCTGCAGCTGGTTGATGTCCAGAAGGAATTTTTCGTTGATATCCTCCATCTGGTTTATCCTCCGGCTGAATCGGGAAACGTCCTTGGATATGAGCTCCACGATATCGGCATCCAGATCCACACGCCTGTCCATTATGGAGAGGAAGACTGTAAACCCGTCCGGAAACTGGTCCGGAAGAGCCTGGACCTTAAGCTGGAGAGTATCGATGGACCTGAGTGGAATCTCCCTGACCGTGGTGAGGATGCCGCCGGCTATGATGAAGGACACCGGATCCATGAGCATCTGGTCGTCAGCCGGGGAAAGGAAGTTGGTGTTGGCGAAGATGACACCGTCCTCTTCCGAAAAACGTGATGAACTTTCGATCTCCTCAGCCTCGGCACGGCTTTGGATCTCCGTTCCGAGATACGCCTCGACAGCCCTCTTCTGATCTCCTGACGGCTGCAGAAGGTCTATCCAGAGGACAGCATCCTTGCTGATGACAGCAAGCTCCGTTTCAGACTGGCAGGATTCGATCTTGCCGTCCTGTCTGTAGAAAATCTTGATCATAAGCCTTCCGGTTTTTGGGGTACATCGTCCACGTCACGGAGAAGCGGGCGCGCAAATATAGGAATATTTTGATGAAATTTCCTATATTCGCGCCCGCAAAGCATCTGAAAGATATGGGAATAGTCGAATCTCTGCTGACAGCCGTCTCCTTATGCGCCGACTGCTTCGCGGTCAGTCTCTGCTCCAGCGTCACTCTCAAGAAGATAGAATGGAAGAGCGTGCTCAAGGTCGCTGTCTCCTTCTCCATAATACAGACAGGGCTCCTGCTGATCGGGCACCTGGCCGGAAGCCTGCTCTCCGGCTTCGTCCACACGGTATCACATATCATAGGATGCGCCCTTCTGCTTTATGTCGGCGGCTCCATGCTGCTTGAGGGCATAAGGGGCAAAGGCGAGGAACGCAACCTCAACGGTCTAAAGAATATAGTCATAGGAGGCATCGCTACCAGCATCGATGCCATGGCCGTAGGAGTCGCCCAGTCCATGGGGGACAATCTCTCCATCACGCCGCTCGCGGCCTGCGTGGCCGTCGTCACATTCATCTCTGTGATAGCCGGCATCCTGGGCGGCAAGACCATAGGCCTCAAATTCGGCCGCATAGCCGAAATCGCCGGCGGTGCCGTGCTCGCCGGAATCGGGATCAGTTTCCTGTTCTAAGGCTTGAAAATCTGCCGGTTGAGAATGGACCGGCCGAGAGTAAGGGAGTCGGCATATTCAAGGTCGTCCCCGAAGCCGAGTCCGCGCGCGAGGGTGGACACCTTCACGCCGAGCCCCTCGATCTGACGATATATATAAAAAGAAGTGGTTTCCCCCTCCACATCTCCGCTCAATGCAAGAATGACCTCAACAGGCCCCTCAGCCGACTTGAGCCGCTCCACGAGCTGACGGATGTTGAGATCAGACGGACCGATTCCGTTGATCGGGGATATGATGCCTCCGAGCACATGATAAACCCCTCTGTACTGCCCCGTATCTTCGATGCTCATCACATCACGTACGCTCTCGACCACGCAGATGGTGCTGTGATCACGGGACTTGTCCGCACATATGGAGCATGTATCCCCGTCGGAGATCATCATGCAGGTCTTGCAATAATGCACATCATCCGCCAGGCGGTCTATCGCCGAAGCGAAGCGGTGTATATTTTCCGACGGCTGGCGAAGCAGGTGCAGAGCCAAGCGCAAAGCGCTGCGGGAGCCCACCCCCGGAAGGGAGCTGATGGCTTCCACAGCGTCTTTCAGCAACTTGGATGGATAACGGTCAGCCAACTACCTGGCCTTTCCGTTGGAACCGAGCACGTCCACGATCTTGTGGATGTACATCTTCTTCATCTCCTCGCGGGCCGGCTTGAGGTACTGACGCGGATCGAAGTCAGCCGGATGCAGGGCGAGGTGCTCGCGGATGGCGGCGGTCATGGCAAGACGTGAGTCAGAGTCGATGTTGATCTTGCATACCGCGCTCTTGGCGGCCTTGCGGAGCTGCTCCTCAGGGATGCCGACAGCATCAGGAAGCTTTCCGCCGTACTTGTTGATGGTGTCAACATACTCCTGCGGCACTGATGATGATCCGTGGAGCACGATTGGGAAGCCAGGGAGCTTCTTCTCGATGGCCTTCAGCACGTCGAAAGCGAGAGGCGGAGGTACGAGGCGCCCGGTCTTAGGGTCACGTGTACACTGCTCAGGCTTGAACTTGTATGCTCCGTGTGAAGTGCCGATGGAGATTGCGAGAGAGTCGCAGCCGGTCTTCTTGACGAAGTCGATAACTTCCTCAGGCCTTGTGTAGTGTGACTCCTCAGAAGCGACCTCCTCCTCGACTCCGGCGAGGACACCGAGCTCGGCCTCAACGGTAACATCATACTTGTGGGCATATTTCACAACTTTCTTTGTGAGGGCGACGTTCTCATCATACGGAAGGGCTGAGCCGTCGATCATCACTGAAGAGAAGCCGAAGTCCACGCAACTCTTGCAGAGCTCGTAGCTGTCACCGTGATCGAGGTGAAGCACGATCTGGGGCTTTTTCCATCCGAGCTCCTTGGCGTACTCCACAGCGCCCTGCGCCATGTAGCGGAGGAGGGTCTGGTTGGCGTAGTTGCGGGCTCCCTTGGACACCTGGAGAATCACCGGAGACTTGGTCTCGGCAGCAGCCTGGATGATGGCCTGGAGCTGCTCCATATTGTTGAAGTTAAATGCAGGAACGGCGTATCCGCCCTTTACGGCCTTGGCAAACATCGCACGGGTGTTGACCAGCCCGAGATCCTTGTAAGAAACCTTCATAATACAATAATTTATTATAACAAATATTCTGTTTCCAAAAAATCGCGTAAAAATAACTATTTTTGCGGAAATCCACATATAAATGTCTGGTAAAGTTCTCATATTTTCAGCACCTTCTGGAGCCGGCAAGAGCACAGTGGTGGGGCATCTTCTCAAATCCCACCCGGAGTTCGAGTTCTCAATTTCAGCCACTTCCAGGCCACCGCGCGGCAGCGAGCGCGACGGGGTGGAATATTATTTCATGTCAGCGGAGCGCTTTCGGGAGCTCATCGCGCAGGACGCTTTCGTGGAGCACGAGGAGGTCTACCATGACCGGTTCTACGGCACTCTGAAGAGCGAAGTCGAACGCATCTGGTCCAAAGGACACGTCATCCTCTTCGATGTGGACGTTAAAGGCGGCGCGAACCTCAAGAAATATTTCGGCGACGACGCGCTTTCGATCCTTATACTGCCGCCAAGCATGCAGGTGCTCGAAAGCCGCCTGCGCGGCAGGGGTACCGACAGCGAGGCCGACATAAGGGAGAGACTGGCCAAGGCCGAATCCGAGATAGCGTTCGCCAGGGGGAAATTCGACCGCGAAATAGTCAACGACAAGCTCGAGGACACCCTGACACAGGCAGACGACATGGTCAACAACTTTTTATGCGGATAGCCGTCTACTCAGGGTCGTTCGACCCTCTGCATATCGGGCACCAGGCCATCATGGAATACCTGACAAATGTCAGGGACTTCGACTGGGTCTATCTCGTCATATCGCCACAGAATCCGCTGAAAAACCCGGACAAGGCATTGAACGCCGAGCAACGTTACCGCGCCGCCATCCAGGCTGTGCTGCGCCACCCGGAACTTCACGTATGGGTGGACAACATAGAGCTCCAGATGCCAGCACCGCATTATACCATAAGGACGCTCGACGCCCTGAAGAAACGCGAGCCGCAGAACGAGTTCTCCCTTGTCATCGGGGCCGACAACCTCCAGAACATACACCGATGGAGAGACGCACCGCGGCTGCTCAGCGAATACGGAGTGGTCGTATACCCCCGCACCGGCTACGACATGCACCGCACCAGACAGCTTCTGCTCGAAGAGTGCAGGCAGTTCCCGGCACCGTACGTGCTGGATTCGTGGACCTGTCCGGATACGGCCAGTCTTGAGCAGCTTGACAAATTATACAACATAAAACTGATAGACGCCCCGATAGTGGACATATCCTCGACAGAAATACGCGAACGCGAGGAGCATGGCGAGGACATGTCAGCCTACCTGATGTAACACCAAAACAAACAGATAATGCAAACCAGAATCATCCTTGCCCTCCTGCCGCTGCTTGCAGGAGCGTGCAGCCAGAACGTGGAGTATTTCCCTGCCAGACAGGCATCGGAAATCAACCCGGACACCCATCTTGTACTCACATTCAAAGAAGCGCCGACCGCTGGAGAGGCCGGGTTCATCCGCATTTGGGACGCAGTCTCAGGCGAATGCGTGGACAGTCTCGACCTCAGCCTCCCTTCCGGTCTCACCGAGAGCCGCACCTACGGCGAAGACTGCGACTACACCAAAGTTCCTTATGACTATTCCCGAGACTTTGTCGCGACCAACCGCAACACCATCCCGGGGACTCCCTCCGGCACAGCCGAGCCAACCCCGCGCGACATGCAGCTCACCATCATCGGCGGCTTCACCGACGGCTTCCGCTTCCATCCGGTGATAGTACACGACAACACGGCGACCATCTACCCGCACAACAACATGCTCGAATATGGTCATGAATACTACGTCACCATAGACGAGGGAGCCATCGTGTGCGGAGGGTTCAAGGGCATAAAGAAAGGAGAATGGAGTTTCACCACCAAGGCCTCCGGTCCAGTTGATCCGAAGCACCTGAGGGTCAACGCCGACGGGAGCGGGGACTTCAACACCGTGCAGGGGGCTCTGGACGCAGTGCCTGACTTCTGCAAGGACACCACGACAATAGAGATAGCCGCCGGCGACTACGAGGAGATAGTATATGCGCGCAACAAGACAAACGTCATCATCAAAGGGGCGGGCAAGGACGCGACCAAAGTCCACTATGCCAACAACGAGGTCTTCAACCCCCACCCTCTCACAGTCAAGACCAACGAGTGGCCGGGGACCTTCCCGTCACGCCGCGCCGCGTTCGCTCTGGACAACTGCAGCGACATCACCATTGAAGACATCACCATCGCCACCGACCTCAAAGGCCAGGCAGAGGGACTTCTGCTCAACGGAGAACGCATAGCCATGTACAACGTGCGCATCATCGGTTCAGGCGATGCTCTCCAGGCCAACGGCACCATCTACATGCAGGACAGCGAGCTGATCGGAGACGGAGACACCATCCTCGGACGCGGCAGCCTGTTTGCCTACCACAGCAGTTTCTACAACCACGGCGGCCCGTTCTCCTGGGTACGCAACGTCAGTCCGGCACACGGAGACGTGTTCGTGGAGTGCCATTTCGAGGGACTTCCCGACAAACCGGCGGACTACGGACGCACAAACACAAACCACGGCACGGGCTATCCGGACGCGGAATTTGTGGTAATCAACTGCACCACCCGCCATTTCAACCCGGAAGGTTGGAGCAGCATCGGCTTCAAGAGTGCCAAGATGTTCGAATGCCAGACCCGCGACGCCGACAGCGGCAAGCTCGTGGACACCTCGAAAAGACATGAGTGGTCCCGCCAGCTCGACCCGGTCAAGGACAAGAAGCTCATTGCGGACTACTCTGACCCCGCCTTCGTGCTGAACGGCTGGAAGCCTGAAGTAAGATAAGATGCCAAGACACATAGCTTTATGCGCAGCCCTCATACTGGGCTGTGCATTCTCATTGGGGGGACAGACGGACAGGGAGGCCCATCTCCAGTGGATGCAGGAGAACCTCCCCGAGTGCCCGGAATTCAACATGTGGCAGTCCGCAAGCGGCACGCTTCCGCCTGATTTCAGCAGCCTCAGGAGCGACAACAGACTCCCTGACCCGCTGCGTTTCGAAGATGGGACCATGGTCCACACAGAAAGCGACTGGCAGCGCAGACGCGCGGAAATCCTCTCCCTGTACGAGGA